>JBFGHF010000493.1:0-3865 GCA_041578355.1 Acidobacteriota bacterium | reverse complement strand
TTTCGCTCGGCAATCAACGACTCGGTCGCCTCCAGCACCTCGGCCCGGTATTTCTTTTTCCAGATGGGGATGTTGATCCCGATCGAGAAGTTGTAGGCGTTCTTGCCGTTGTCGGGCGGAGGCATCAACCTGCCCGCCGGGTCGCCTCGCTCTCCCAGGTTGACAAACCCGGCGCCCAGGGTGAGGTCGGGCCAGAAACTCCTTTTGGCCAACTCGATCGCCTGCTCGTTCTTCTCGATCCGGGTCCCGGCGGCCAGCAACTCCTGTCGATTGCGCTCGCCCAACTCGTAGAGTTTATCGAGATCCAAGGCCACCGGAGGGAGGGGAAGCGCCTGCACCGCCGCCAGGGTCGACTCGGGCGCCCGATCCATCAGGGTGTTGAGCCGCGCCGCCGCCGATTCCCTCTGCCTGTGCAGCATCTGGAGGCGGTTGAGCATCTTGGTGATCTCGGCTTGGATCTTGATCACCCCCTGGCGCAGGCCCTGCCCGGCGCCGTAGCGGCTCTGCGCCAGCCGCTCGTAGTGTTCGAGCAACAGTTGTTCTTCCCGCGTGATCTCCAGGGCACGGTCCACATAACCGAGTTCGTAGAAGGCCAGTTTGACTTGGTGGACGACCTCGCGCTCGCGGGCCCGGAAGAGCTGATAAACCGCCGCCGCTTCCTTGAACGCCGTCTTCCCCTTCAGGTCCAACTTGCCGAACCAGGGGAATCTCTGGCTCACCATCAGCGAATTCAACTGAGGTCCGACCCGCGTCTCGACACTGCGTACGAACTGAGTGAAGTTGAGCATCGGATCGGGCAGCGCCGTCACTTGCGGGACCTTCTGAAGCGCCGCCCGATAGCGGGCCAAGGCGGTTTGAAGCGACGGATTCCGTTGCAGGGCCGCGCGGACGTAGGCCTCCAACTGTGGAGTGTCGGTGTAATGATCGAGTTCCAGATTCGAGACGGTCGGTAGGGCTGCCAGGGCGAAAGCCGAGAAGGGCAGCCCGACGGCCACGAATATCAGTTTCCTGAGCATCATTCACGTTCTCCTCGAGAACGGTGTTGTGCCGGTCAATCCAGGTAAAGCAAGGGAAAGCACCCGAGTCCCGGGCGCGGGAAGATTCCCGCTTTCGAGGAACCGGTGCGGTTTCAGAGACGGGAAGGGCGGATCAGTTCAGAAAAGAGGCGTTGAGCAGATACACTTCGCCCGAGATGAGGAGGTCATGTTGCAGCCGGCCCGGGGCGGTTCGGGTGGACCGGGCGTGAATCGCCCGCGCCGACGCCGGTACGAAAAGCAAACCTGTTGCAGTGCTTGTGAACTCGCCCGCAGCCTTGCCGAGTTTCGCCGGGTTGTCCGACTGATCGACCAGGCAGGCGTTGCAACAGGAGTCGTCGTGGCAGGAGGCCGCCGCCCGCAGTTGGAAGTCTTTGGCCATCAGCTCGCGGCACAACGAGGTGCTCAGACCCACCAGCCCCAAGGCTAGAAGCAGCACCAAACTGACCGAGAGCACGCCCTTCATGACAAAGCCATTATCTCACGAAGCCGCAAATCCCTTCAAACCTCGCCCCCGGGGCGCGAGCCAGCCCAGTGGAACGAGCATCCCTGGCCGCGGCCACTGTGTCGCCATGGACCCACCCTCCTTCGCTCCGAGGGCAGAGCTACGGCGGGCAGGCAGACCCATGGACCCATAGACCCATAGACCCATGGACCCATGGACCAAGCCCGTCAGGGCGACGGGGCTTCGACACCGAGTTGTTGCAGCAGGAACGTCATCTCGGCGGCGGCATCTTCGATCCGGGCACTGAAGGGACGGCCGCGGCCGGCGGCGTGCCCGGCTTCTTCATGGTAGCGGAGCACCACGGGCAGGCCGGAACTGGTTGCCGACTGCAAACGGGCCGCCATCTTGCGGGCCTGCAGCGGGGGGACGCGGGTATCGCGGTCGCCCGAGGTGAGCATCACGGCCGGATACGCCACGCCGGGCTCGACCCGCTGGTAAGGCGAGTAGCGGCGCAAGAACTCGAACTGCTCGGCCTCGGCGCCGTTGCCGTATTCGAGCAGCGCCGGAAGGTTGTTGTTCGTCGTGAAGGTGTAGAAGCGGACCATGTCGAGGTCGGGAAAGCCGCAGAGGACGGCGCGAAAAAGCTCGGGACGTTGGGTGAAGGCGCTGGCGACCAGCAGGCCGCCGTTGCTTCCGCCTCGAATCGCCAGCCTCGAGGGATCGGTGTAGCCGCTCGCGACGAGCCATTGCGCGGCGGCGATGAAGTCATCGAATACGTTCTGCTTGTTTTCAAGCATGCCCGCGCGGTGCCATTTCTCCCCGAACTCGCTGCCGCCTCTCAAGTTGGCCACCGCATAGAGCCCGCCCATCTCGATCCAGAGGATGGCCGTCGGGTTGAAGCGAGGCCGGTTGGCGCTGTTGAAACCTCCGTACCCGGTGAGCAGGGCCGGGGTTTGTGCCGATAGCTCCAAGTCCTTGTGATGAACCAGGAACATGGGGACGCGAGTGCCGTCCTTGCTCTCGTACCAAACTTGCCGGACGGCAACTGTGCCGGGGTCGTAGTCGATTTCGGTCGCTTCCCAAACGGACTGGCCGCCCGTTTCCAGGTCGATTTGCACGGTGTGCGCCGGCTGAGTGAAGGAATTGAGCGTCAAGAGCGCGCGGCCCTTCTCGAGTCCCCGAATCGAGGCGCTGTGGTGCTCGGGCACGGGGATCTCACCCTCCGGAACCCCGGACGCGCTGAAGATCTTGATCTGCGAGCTCACATTGTGGAGATACGTCACGTGGAGCTTTCCGTCTATGAAGCGGAAGTCGTCCATCACGTCGGGCCCTTCGGGAACGATTTCCTCCCACAGCTCCGGCTCGCCGAAGGCGGGTCCGGTAGCCGCCCGCGGACGTTGCAGATCGATCGCCAGGATGCGGTTATTGTCCGCTCCAAAGTTGGTCCGTAGATAGAGCTTTCCGTTGTGAAAGCGAGGATAGAAGCGCGCCTCCGCATCCGTGACCAGGGGAAGGACTTGCTTGCTACCTCTCAGATCCTGGAAATGGATTTCGGTCCGAGACCAGCCGTGCGACACCGTGAAAAGGCGGTAGCGGCCTTTTTCGGCTTGAGAGACGTTGATGAAGGCGGTGGGGCCGTAGCCGGCGCCGAAGATCTCCCGGTCTTCTGAAACCGGCGTGCCGATGGTGTGCTCGAGAATGCGGGCGCCCGAGACCCGCGAGCGGAGGCTGTAAAGGAGGCGCTTGTCGTCGGGGGTGAAGGAGATGCTGCCGTAGAGTCCGCTCGGAAAACGTTCGTCCAGATCCTGTCCCGTCGTGAGATCGCGGATGCGTGGTTCAATCTCGTCCTCGCCCCCTTCGCGGAGGTGATAGACGAGCAAGCGGCAGTCCGAGGAGAGGGCAGAGAGTCCCACCCGGGTGGTGATTCCATCTCGAGGCGCCGGAGGGCCGATGATCAGTTCATAGCTGGCCGACTTGTCGATCGGTGCCGGTTCTTTGGGTTTTTCCCGGCGATAGAGCGCGGGGAGATCCTCACCTTTGCGCCGAAGGGAAAAGTACTGCCATTCTCCACACGAGGACGGCGGGCCGGAGTCGCCCCGGTCCATCAGTTCACCGAGACGCTCCTCGACGCGGCGCCTGAGGGGCGAATCCCCGATGATCTTCTCGGCGTATCGATTCTGTTCCTCGATCCAGCTCCTCGTCGCCGGGCTGGACTGGTCTTCCAGCCAGCGGTAGGGATCTCTGAAGTCCACCCCGTGAAGCGTTTCTCGAAACTCTTCGACCGCGGTTTCCGGAGGCGGTGGATATCGAGGTTGGCAGCCTGCGGAAAGCGCGGCTAGGAGAACGGTTGTCATCGACCAGGAAGCCATTTTCACGGTTCTCATGC
>JBFGHF010000492.1:0-3866 GCA_041578355.1 Acidobacteriota bacterium | reverse complement strand
GTGAGAGACCGTCTCAAATAATGCCGTGAAGCGCCGGGACTCCCTTCTTTGGAGTGCGGCGGCGTGCTCCCGCTTTTTCCCAATCTCGTCATTGCCTTGTTGACAGTGGTTTGTGATGACAAAGCGGCGGCAAGCCGCCGCACTCCAAAGGTCGACGAAGCGTCGTCTGGGAGTTTTGAGACAGTCTCGTAAGTCCGAAGACTGCCGGAGTCGCGGGTTCGATGAGGGCCGGCGTCCTCGGTTCTGGAAGGTCAAAACGCAGAATCCCGACCAGGGATCATCGAGGACTCGTTACTTCTTTTCCTGCATTTTTCGGACGATGGCGGTCACCCAGCTGCGCGGCGTGAAGCGGGTTGAAGCGGCCAGCAGCTTGTTGGTGAGTCCGGGAACAACAACGGTCTTGCCGTCGAGGAGAGCTTGATAGCCGACCCGTGCCGCGGTGGAGGAGTCCATCAGCTTCTTGCCCTTGACCAACCCGGAATCTTCCATCGCCGCACGCTTCTGAAAGCCTGACTCGGTAGGCCCCGGACAAAGGGCCGTGACGGTGACACCCGACCCTTTCAGTTCATTGGCGAGCGCTTCGGAGAAGGAGAGCACGTAGGCCTTGGTCGCATAGTAGACGGCCATCAAGGGGCCCGGCTGGAAGGCGGCCGTGGAAGCCACGTTGAGTATCCACCCGTGTCCCCTCGCCAACATTGGCGGCAGCAATCGCTTGGTGAGTTCGGTCAACGTGACCATGTTGAGCTGCATCATCTGCAGCTCGGAGTCCAAATCGGTCTGGGAGAAGGGTCCGTAAACACCGAATCCCGCATTGTTGACGAGGTGCGATATTTCCAAACCGCGGTTTTCGATTTCCCTGTGGAGGTTGGCCGCGGCGTCGGCTCGGGACAGATCCAGCGCCAGGAAATCGATGGCGCGCGGCGATTCCGAACGGATCTGGCTGGCCGACGACTGGAGGCGTTCGGCGTCGCGAGCGACCAGGAAGAGCGGATGTCCGTCCCGCGCCAACAATCTGGCCAGTTCAAACCCGATCCCCGTCGAGGCTCCCGTAACCAGTGCCACCGTGGGGCGCGATGATTTGGTTGTGTTCATGCTGCCTCCCGAGACCGCGGGTGCTTGCTTTTGCCCAAACCGCTGCCGAGAAACTTTGGGTACTCCTCGAGCAGACGCTCACTACGCTATCCTTTTCCGACGCCGTCCACAACGGGCGTCGCGCCGTATACTGATGCGGCGCCGAAGGCGCGGCACGATGATCGAAACGCGGCGATTCAAATGAACGAACCGACTCTGGTCATACTGGCAGCCGGCATCGGCAGTCGTTACGGCGGCCTCAAACAGATGGAGCCCGTGGGGCCGGGGGATCAGACCCTGATCGACTATTCGGTTTACGACGCCGGTCTCGCCGGCTTCCGCAGAATCGTGGTAGTGGTCAAGCCCGAGATCCTGGACGATTTTCAGAGCCGCCTCTCTTCGCGATGGCCCAAGCGGTTCCAGGTCTCACACGCCATCCAAGAGCTCGGCCAGCTACCGCCCGGCACTTCTCCGTTTCCGTCCCGGAAAAAACCCTGGGGGACCGCTCACGCCTTGTTGGCGGCCGCCCCCCATCTTCAAGGGCCCTTCGCCTCCATCAATGCGGACGACTTCTACGGTCGAGAGGCATTCCAGCAGCTCCACTCCTTTCTTCGAGAGGTGCCCCCTGAGTCGCTGGATTTCGCCATGGTCGGATTTCGGCTCTCCGAGACTCTCTCGGGTCACGGGACCGTCGCCCGAGGCCTTTGCCAGACCGGCCAGGGCGGTTTCCTTCGCTCGGTTCGAGAAATCACCACAATCGAGCCTCATGACGGCGGGGCCCGCTACCTGGACGAGGAGGGACGACACCATCGGCTCAGCGGGAGGGAATTGGTATCCCTCAACTGCTGGGGCTTCACCACGGGTTTGCTTCCTTGCCTGTCCGCCCAGTTCTCAGAATTCCTGAATCGAATTCGCGACAGCGGAGACGAAGCCGGCGCCGAGTTCTACCTCCCGGAAGCCGTCAATCATCTCCTGGCCTCCAAGCAGGCCCGAGTCAAGGTCCTCGAATCCTCACAGCGCTGGTTGGGAGTCACCCACCGGGCCGATTTGGAGTCTGTGCGCCGGGGAATCTCCCAGCGAATCGAGCGCAAAGAGTACCCCGAAAAGCTCTGGGACCATTCTCCCTGACCTCGGAAGACTCCCCGTTCCGTCGAATTGTCTGGGCTTCCTCGATCCGGATTGCTCGGTGATAGACTGGAGCACACGATGAGAAATCCTTGCTTGGGCCTTGTCCTTCTTTGCAGTTTGAACGTTCAGGGAGCGGCTGAAGTGGAGAAGATCAGCATAGCCGTGGGCGAGATGACCTTCGACGCAATGGCGGCCGGGCCTTCCGACGGTGTGCCTGTCGTTTTGCTGCACGGATTTCCCCAAACCTCGCATTCTTTCCATCGACTCCTACCGGCGCTGACGGCGGCCGGATTCCGAGCGGTCGCACCCGACCAGCGGGGGTACTCGCCTGGGGCTCGCCCCGAGGGCGTAGCCGCCTATGCCATGCCCAATCTGGTCGGCGACGTGATCGGAATCGCCGATTCGCTCGGTTTCGAGACGTTTCATCTGGTGGGACATGATTGGGGAGGGGCCGTCGCCTGGGTCGTGGCGGGCATCTTCCCTCAGCGGGTCCGCTCGCTGGTGGCCATCTCCACTCCGCATCCGGCGGCCTTCGGACAAGCCATGGCAGATCCGGAGAGCGATCAATCAAGCCGCTCCTCCTACATGCAGATGTTCGCTTCGGATGGTTCCGAAAGCAGCTTCCTGGCCAACGACGCTTTGATGCTCCGCACCATCCTGGCCTCGCCTCCCATCCCCGAGGAGGACCGGAACGTTTATCTCGAGGCCCTGGGCAGCGAGGAGTCCTTGAGGGCCGCCCTCAACTGGTATCGCGCACTCCTGGCGGGCCGACAAAGCACCGCTTCGTCATCTTCGGCCGGCGCCCCGCAGACGCCGGGAGCACCGTCGGTGCAGGTTGCAACCACCTACGTCTGGGGTACCGAGGACATGGCTTTCAGCAACCAGGCGGCCCGGGCCTCGGAGAAGCACGTCAGCGGTCCCTACCACTTCCACCCCTTGGAGGGAGTCGGCCACTGGGTGCTCGAAGAGCATGCCGAAGGCCTGGAACGGATCGTTCTGGAGCACTTGGAGAAATACCGGGACGACTGATTTCGCAAACGCTCTGGGCGCCCCAGGCCCGGGCTTTCGCGCTCTGTCACTTTTCCGGCGTCTCCGAATCAGTTTCGGAAACGGGACCCCGATCCAGTTCGATCAAAGTGACTCGCATTCGGGCCGACGGGTCCTTCATCGATTGGACGATGTCGCGGTCCAGCAGATGGGCCCCTTTGTTGAGTTTCCACCCCAGTGTCCCCGCCGAGCGGTAGCGGCTGCGACGGAAAACCATCTGACGGGGATGATCGAACTCTGGATTGATGACCGCTGTGAACCAGTCGCGCTTGTCCCCCACCTCCACCACGATCTTGATGCGGCCCGAGAGCTTTCCGACTTCCTTCGCATCGAAGTCGGCCGCGACGCCGAGAATGCATGTACCGCCTCTGGTCAGGTCCTGGTCTCGTGTGAACTCGATGCTCTTGTAGTGGCGGGCGCGGATGTTGGGGTGGCCCTGGCAAAAGAAAAAACAGCGGCGAGCGTCCGGCGGCGCTTTCGGCTCGGGACGCCCCCCTTTTCCCCGCCCCCCGCCTCGGCCCGACTTCACACCGGTCCCCCGCGTCGGCGCAGCCGGATGTGGGAGGCGGCGACGCCCCTGCCGCTCAAACGCCGAGCCCAAAGCGTCGCCGGCCAATCGG
>JBFGHF010000491.1:0-3874 GCA_041578355.1 Acidobacteriota bacterium | reverse complement strand
CTTCCAAGGTCGGAGGACGGAAGACGAAGGACGAAAGCCCCATTCACACCCAGACCCGCTCCACTCTGGGGCCGATCGAGGTGAGGATTTCGTAGGGGATGGTGCCGAGCATGTCGGCCAGGGCGGCGGCGGATATGGGGGAGTCGCTCTCGGCTTCGAGCAGCGTCACTTCGTCGCCCGGCTCGGCTTCTGGGACATTCGTAAGGTCGATGGTGGTGAAGTCCATGCTCACTCGTCCCGCCAGTGGGGCGAGTGCGCGCCCCACGCGGACCTTGCCTTGGTTGGAGAGTCCTCGGCTGTAGCCGTCTGCGTAGCCGACGGGGAGTATCCCGAGTCGGCTGGGACGGTGGGTGAGAAAGGTTCCTCCGTAGCCCACTCGATTGCCCGCCGGGACGTCCTTGACCGAGATCAGACGGCTCTTCCAGGACAAGGCGGGCTGGAGGCCCTCGAGATCGGAGCGCGGCGGTATTCCGTAAAGCGCCAGGCCGATGCGCACCGCGTCCAGAGCGGTTTCCGGGAAAGCCAGGGCGGCCGAGGCCGCGATGTGGCGCGGGCAGGAAAGTCCTCGCGTCACCTCGAGAAAGCGCCCCAATTGCAGCTTGGTGAACTCTTCGTCCGTCTCCGGCGAGGCGAAGTGCGAATAGACGCCGCGGATGTCGAGGCGGCAGCGCCTCAAGAATTCGGGTGCTTCCTGCCAGCCTATCCCCAGCCGGGTCATGCCCGTGTCGATTTTGACCTGGACTTTCAGAGAGGGCGGCAAGGGCCGGTCGTCGAAGACCGCGGCCGTCAAGTCATGTTGGAGAAACTCTTTCTCTTGGCCGGGCGCGCAGCCGCCCAAAACCAGAATCGAGGCCGCGCGAGCCCAACCGCGCGCCTCTATGGCCTCCTCGAGCGTGGCCACCACGAAATCCTCGATGCCCGGCTCGAGCAGTGCCCGCAGCGCGGGACGTGTCCCGTGCCCGTAGGCGTTGGCCTTGACCACGGCGACCAATTGAGTGTCAGACGGGAGGCGGCGTCGAATCGACGCCAGATTGCGGGCGACTCGACGCTCGGAAACCTCGACCCATGTTCCGCTCATTCTGCTTCGTAAGCGAGGTTCTCGAACTTGGTGTGCTCTCGGATGAACGCCAGCTTGACGCGGCCGGTTGGCCCGTTTCGCTGCTTGCCGATGATGATTTCCGCGACTCCCTCTTCATCGTCGAGTTCCTCTTTCTTCTTGTACATGTCTTCCCGGTAGATGAAGAGGACCACGTCGGCGTCCTGTTCGATGGAACCGGACTCGCGCAGATCGGAGAGCTGAGGACGGTGATTGCCGGTCCTCTGCTCGGGGGCCCGACTCAACTGCGATACGGCGATCAGCGGGACTCTCAATTCCTTGGCCAGCCCCTTGAGAGAACGGCTGATGTGTGCGATTTCCTTCTCGCGGCTTTCAAAACGCGTCCCGTCTCCGCTCTTGCCCGACATGAGCTGCATGTAATCGACGATGAGCAGATCGAGCCCGTACTCGGCCTTGAGGCGCCGCGCTTTCGATCTCAGCTCGAGGATGGTCACTCCGGGCGTGTCGTCGATGAAGATGGGCGCCTGGGAAAGGTGGCTCATGGCCTTGGCCAACTCCTGCCAATCCTGGCGTGAGAGCCGGCCCGAGCGCACCCGGTGGCTGTCGACGCGGGCTTCGGCGCAAAGCAGTCGAGTCACCAACTGCTGAGAAGCCATTTCGAGACTGAAAATGCCCACCTTTTGACGATGCTTGATGGCCGCGTACTGCGCGATGTTGAGGGCGAAGCTGGTTTTGCCGCAACCGGGACGGGCCGCCACGATGATCAGATCCGATTCCTGGAGTCCGGAGGTCATGTTGTCGAGTTCGATGAAACCGGTGGCCACCCCCGTGATCAGCTCTTTGCGCTGATAGAGCGTCTCAATGTACTTGTAGGTCTCGGGCAGGAGGTTCTGTAGCTCGACGAAGCCACTGCCGACTCGCTCCTGTCCGATCTCGAAGATCGCTTTTTCCGCCTCTTCGAGAAGCTCTCCGGCGCCTTCTTCATCGTTGAAACTGCGGATCAGGATGCTGTTGGCCGAATGGATCAAGCGCCGCAGCAGCGCCTTTTCCTTGACGATCCGGGCGTAGTTCTCGATGTTCGAAGTCCGGGGGACGCCGTCGAGTAAAGACGCGATGTAGGAAGCGCCTCCCACCTCCTCCAAACGCTCGTCTCTCTTGAGCTGTTCGCGAAGAGTCAACGAATCGATGGCCTGCGACTCGGCGGAGAGCAGCGCCATCTTGGTGAAGATCTGGCGATGGGCCGGCAGGTAGAAGTCCTCACCGGAGAGGATTTCCGAAGCTTGATCGAAAAGCTTGTTGTCGAGTAGCACCGCTCCCAAGACCGCGCGCTCAGCGTCGTCGCTGTGAGGCAGCGTCTTGTGCAAGCTGATGTCTTGCGCCGGAGCCGGTGATGCCATGAGATGAGACTCTACACGAAAGGGCAGACGTGAGGGTCGCGAAAAATGGGCGGAGTGAACGGTTGAAGAAAGGAAATCCAGACTCCGTCTGACTTCCCGGGCTACAAAAAAAATCCTCCCTTCGCCCGACGCGCCCGAGCGGGAGCGCCAAGACTGCTGGATCGGTTGCAACGGACGATTTCGGCGGATTGAAAGCGGCTGTGGAAAAGCAGTGGAAGTCTTGTTAATACAATAGCTTACAACCCACCCAGTAGGTGTTCCAGTCGAGTTTCGGGGAGATAAACCGAATGCCTTCATCCCAGCCGGCATACTTGCTGCGCGCGCCTGCGGACGAGGGGGCTTGAGAAATCGGGAGGACTGAACGGAACGCCGACATCCGGGCGGCACCCTGGCTGGGCGCTGCTCACCAGCGAGTCACAAGCGACGACAGGGGAGGTCGTCAGCTTTCAGATTCTTCGGAGGCTTCCTTCTCGAGGCGCTTGGCTTCTTCGGCCGCGGCGGCTTCGGCCTCGGCCCGAACAGCTTCGGCCAGTTCCTTCGCCTTGGCTTCGGCCTGGGCGGCTATCTGCTCGCTTTCCTCGCCCTTTTTCAGGACGCGAGCCACCACCTCGTCTTCCTCCACCAGAACCGAGACAAGCAGTTCGGCTTTGACTTCACTGTGAGGATAGACCTCGACCGTCTCGTTTCCGATGTTCTTGAGCGGATGTTCGAGTCGGATCTTGCGCCGATCGACGTGAAAACCGTTGGCTTCGAGGAGTTCCCCGAGGTCTTTGGAGGTAACCGAACCGAAGAGAACTCCGGTGTCGCCCGCCTTGCGGCTTACGACCAAATGGAGTTGATTGAGCTCTCCAGCCAGCACTTCGGATTCCTCGCGGAGGCTGGCTTCCTTCTTGGCCAACGCCACACGCTGCTCTTCGATCAGTTTCAGGTTGGCTTCAGTCGCCGGGATGGCCAACCCTTTGGGAAGCAGATAATTGCGCCCGTATCCCTGGGCGACGTTGACTACTTGGCCTCGCCGGCCGAGATCGATTACGTCATCCGTCAAAATGAGTTGCATGCTGAGCCACCTCTATGGAAACGAGCGGACGTCACTCGCCTGCGTAGGGAATCAAAGCCAGATGCCGGGCGCGCTTGATCGCCAGCGTCAACTTGCGCTGGTGCGCCGCGCAGACGCCGGAGATCCTGCGCGGGAGAATCTTGGCTCGCTCCGGGATGTACTGGCTTAAGATCTTGACGTCCTTATAGTCGATGTAGTCGACCTTATCTGCGCAGAATTTACAGTACTTTCGTCTTCTTACCATGGTTTTCCGCTACTCTGAGGCAGGCGAAGCTCCTCGCTTCTCTCCCTGTTTCTGAGAGGCACGCTCTTTCTTCATCTCGCGGCGGGCCTTCATCTTGGCGGCACGCTTCAAGTCGAGAT
>JBFGHF010000490.1:0-3876 GCA_041578355.1 Acidobacteriota bacterium | reverse complement strand
TACCGCAGCTTCGAAGGGAGTTTTGCCGAGTTCCGCGCCGGTTTCCCCGAATCCGAGCCCGCCATCGAGGGACTGCCTCCCTTCACCGGTGGGGCGGTGGGCGTCTTCTGCTACGAGATGGTCCACGAGTTCGAGCGCATCTCCGCGGCTTCCTCCCCGGTTCCCGGCCTCGACTCCCACGCCCCGCGCCCCGAGTCCGTCTTGATGGATTTCTACGCGGGCGCTCTCGCCTTCGACCATCTCAAGCATCAGATCGTGATTCTCTCGCACGAAAGCGCGGATCACGTGCTCGACCTGGAGCGGCGGCTGCGGCGGCGCCACGGGCAGAACGAAGCCGGAGAGCTTCTTTTCGATGGGGACATGGCCAGTGGCCCGACGCCCGACGAGCTTTCAAACTTCACCCAGGAGGATTACTGCAAAGCTGTGGAGAAGGCCAAGGAGTACATCCTGGCCGGAGACATTTTCCAGGTGGTGCTGTCGCAGCGTTACGAGGCGGATTATCCGGGCAACCCCTTCGACGTCTACCGCGCCCTGCGCTTCCTCAACCCCTCACCCTACTTGTTCTTTCTCAAGAGGGGTGAAACCGCCATCGCCGGTTCGTCGCCCGAAATGCTGCTTCGCGTGGAGGGGACGAACCTGCAGTACCGTCCCATCGCGGGGACAAGGCGCAGAGGCCGGGACGCTGAGGAAGAACGGCGCCTGGAGGCGGAGCTGCTGGCCGACGAGAAGGAGCGTGCCGAGCACCTGATGTTGGTCGACCTGGGGCGAAACGACCTGGGTCGAGTGAGCCGCTACGGCTCGGTGAGGGTGGAGGACCTGATGTTCCTGGAACGTTACTCGCACGTCGTCCACCTGGTGAGCTCGTTGCGGGGCACACTGCGCGACGAGTTGGACCGGTTCGATGCCTTTGCCGCCTGCTTTCCGGCCGGAACGGTGACCGGAGCGCCCAAAGTTCGGGCCATGCAGATCATCCAAGAGATCGAGCCCCTGCCCCGTCGAGTCTATGCGGGATCGATCGGATATCTCGATTACTCCGGAAACCTGGACAGTTGCATCGCGATTCGGACCGTTGTAATTGAGAACGGCAAAGCCCGTCTGCAGGCGGGCGCCGGCATCGTGGCCGACTCGGTCCCCAGGCTGGAATATCAAGAGTGTCACAACAAGGCCCGGGTGTTGTTGAAGGCCCTGGAGATGGCTGGGAGAAGTGACGAGTGACGAGTCATGAGTGTCGAGTGTCGAATCGCTTTGGGACCTGGGGCTCGGGTCTGGGCGATTTGTCCAAACAAGCCGTTTTCATTTCGGCGCTGTCTCGAGATCGCTTCTTCGAAGGAGAAAGACCGAGAGCGAGGAGCGAGAGCGAGCGACCGAGAGGACGGCTCTTCGGCCGCCGAGTAGCGGGGGTGGTGCATCCTCGCCGAACCCAGACTCCGTATCTAGGCCTCGCCACGAAACCGTCTCCCGACTTTCTCTCTTCGCTCTCAGGCAAGGCCCGCGGCCGGAGAATGACCTAATGGCGAGATTGAACAGACCCCAACCCGAAGCCGTGAGCGGCCAACCCGGAGCGCGGAGCCCGCGGCGGGGAGCCGCTTCCCTCGTCCTCGTCATCGACAACTACGACAGCTTCACCTACAACTTGGTTCAGCTGCTGGGAGAGCGAGACTGCCGGTTGGAGGTCTACCGAAACGACGCCATCGGAACTTCAGAGATCGAAGAGTTGGCACCCGATCGAATCGTCATCTCTCCCGGGCCCGGGCAACCCGGACAGGCCGGCGTTTCGGTCGAACTGGTGCGCAAGTTCGCCGGTCGAATCCCGATTCTGGGGGTGTGTCTGGGCCACCAGGCCATCGCCGCGGCTTTCGGGGGAAGGGTTGTCGGCGCGCCCACGCTGATGCACGGCAAGACTTCTCAGATCTTTCACGAACGAGACTCCATCCTGAGAGGACTCCCCAATCCCTTCACGGCCACACGCTATCACTCGTTGATCGTTCCCCGGGAAGATCTTCCCGGCTGCCTCGTCGAAACGGCTTGGACGAAAGACGGCGTGTTGATGGGGCTCCGCCATCGCGATTTTCCCGTCTTCGGAGTCCAGTTCCATCCCGAGTCGATTCTCACGCGCCAGGGCGGCCGTCTGATCGAGAACTTTCTATGCTGCGAGAACTGACCCTCAAACTACTCAATCGCGAGGACTTGAGCCAGGACGAGGCGGAGCAGGCGCTGGAGTCGATTCTGGCCCCCGAGAGTTCGGATGCGGGCATCGCCTCGTTTCTCACGGCCTTGAGCTTCAAGGGGGAAACCCCCGCCGAGGTAGCGGGCTTTGCGGGCACCATGCGAGGTCATGCTTTGACTCTGGGGACCGATCAGCGCCGCTTGGTGGACACGGCGGGAACCGGGGGCGGCCGCTCCAGCTTCAACATCTCCACCACGGCCTGTTTCGTCATCGCCGGGGCTGGGGTCCCAGTGGCCAAGCACGGGAACCGCGCGGTGACCTCCAGATCGGGGAGCGCCGACATGCTCTCGGCTCTGGGCGTCCGTGTCGAGCTCACTCCGCAAGAGGCGGAGAAGTGTCTGCGCGAAGCCGGCATCACATTCCTCTTCGCACCATTGTTTCACCCCGCCATGAAACGGGTGGCGAGGATTCGGGGAGAGTTGGCCCATCGGACCGTTTTCAATCTCCTGGGGCCTCTCACCAATCCAGCCGCGGCACCCTATCAGATCATCGGCGTTTGGGATGCTGCATTGGTGGAACGGGTGGGACAAGCTCTCGCCTTGCTGGGAGATTGCCGCAAGGCTTGGGTGGTGCACAGCCGGGACGGTCTCGACGAGCTCTCGTCCTTTGCCCCCGGCCTGGTTGCCGAAGTCACCCGAAACCGCTGCCGCCTGCACGAATTCGATCCCGTGGCGTACGGCTTCGCCGCGGGCCGCCTGGACGATTATTCGGGAGGAGATCCCGCCCGCAACGCCGAAATCTGTCGCAATATCCTGGCGGGAAAGGAGCGGGGGCCTCGTCGCGACGTGGTCCTGATCAACGCAGCAGCCGCCCTTCATGTAGCCGGCGAAGGCGACTTTGAGGAAACAATCGAGGCCGCCCGCGATTCCATCGATTGCGGCGCGGCTTTGCACAAGCTGGAGACGCTGGTCCGTTTGACAGGGGAGAAGTGAGAGGATGCTCGAGCAGATCGTGGCGCGCAAACGCCGTGAGCTGGAAGAGACAAAACGAATCAGACCCTTGGGGCAGCTGCTCGATTCGCTGCCCGAGTCGCCCGTCATCCCCTTGAGCGGAGCGCTCGACGGCGGCGGACTCAACATCATCGCGGAAATCAAGTATCACAGCCCCAGTCGGGGAGAGTTTTCCTGCCGGCTCTCGCCTTGTTCGCTGGCCGAGGCCTATTTGGAAAACGGAGCGGCCGCGCTCTCGATTCTGACGGAAAGCCACTTCTTCAACGGGTCTCTCGACTACTTGGAGGAGGTCCGTCGAGATCAAGACGACGCCGTGCTGCTGCGCAAAGACTTTATCGTCGACCCCTATCAAGTCCCCGAAAGCCGAGCCGCCGGCGCTTCGGCCTTCCTGCTGATTGCCGCCATTCTCGACCGGGCCCGTTTGCGGGAGCTGATCGAGCTGGGCGCATCGCATTCCCTCGAACCCCTGGTCGAAGTCCACACCGCTCGCGAGTTGGACGTCGCCTTGGAATCAGGCGCGAGATTGATCGGGGTCAACAATCGCGACCTGACAACCTTCGAGGTGGATCTGCAGACCTCCTTCGACTTGGCGCGTCGCGTCGAAGGGGAGCCCGGGCTCGTCCTGGTGTCCGAGTCGGGACTCAAGGAGCGATCCCCATTGTTGGAACTTCGAGCAGCAGGCTTCCGCGGCTTCTTGAT
>JBFGHF010000489.1:0-3879 GCA_041578355.1 Acidobacteriota bacterium | reverse complement strand
CTCGGGCCGGTTGACTCCGAGGTTTTGCGAAAGCCCACAGGCTCTCCGCAATGGCTGACTCTCCCTCAAGCAATCCCAATGCCGAACTTTCCCCCAAGTCCCGTAAGTTGTTGACATCATTACATCTATCGGTATCACGCTGGAAGCTGTGCAATTTCCGACTCCCCGGGAATTCAAAAAAATGGTTCGAGGGCGCGGGGGCGCAGCGGGGCTCTTTTCCGGTATCCGTAGACGTTTCAGGGAGTTACCCCGAATTCAAGATTTTGGATGACGAAACGGCGACGGATGCGGCCCCTTTTCCTGTACAATACCGACGCCTCTGAGGTGGGGACGTAGCTCAGCCCGGAAGAGCGCCTGAATCGCACTCAGGAGGTCGTGGGTTCGAATCCCATCGTCTCCACCATTTTTTTAATCACTTACAACGATCGTGAGCCTCCGCAATCTGCCGAAGAATTGGGGCCTCCGCGCCTCCTAAAACCAACGTCCGGAAAACAGAGATATTCGGACTGCAAAGTATCTTAAATAAACGAAAATATTGCATCGGTAGCGGTGATCGGCTACGCTCTCGAGGGTGGCCCCGCCAGGTGCTGAGAACACCCGGCCGTCAGTATCGAAGCTCGAGCGGCTGCTGGGCATTCCCGGGCCTGTCGCTGAGGGCGGCTCTTCTTTCGCGACAGCCGGCTACTAGTCCTCGAGATCGGCGATGATGAGGAGCTTCACCCAGCCCTCGAACTCCCTGTCCACGGTCGTATAGGTGGGGATCGTGCCGCCGGGCAGCCCCGTGGTGATCTCGACGATCGTCGCTCCCTTGTTGGCCCACTCCGCCTCGGTCGAATCGACATCGAAGGAGATGAGGTAGGCAACCACGAACTTGTTCGTGTCCTGGAGGAGCAGCGTCCCGCGCACGGTGACCACGCCAAAGCCCTCGGTCATGGTGGGGCCCTCCCCGCTCACCATCAGGTCCTGGATCTCGTGGTCGGAGTCTGAGTAGGCCACCTTGAACCCCTTGAGCAGGATCGTCGCGTCGCGGATCGGCGAATCGAACTCGTAGTACTCCGACTCCTTCGTCGGCGAGCCGGGCTCACCCTTGATGTCGAACTGCAGCTCCTGGAACGCAATCGACATGAGCTAGCCGTCCGGCTCTCGGTATTCGACGAGCAGCACAGCGTCGACCCAGCCTTCGATGGGCATGATCCCCCCGTCAGCTGACTGCTTGTCGAGGTCGGACTGGTGGTCTTCGAGCGTGAGGCGCACACTGAGCGTCACGTCGTGTCCTCCGAAGTCCTCTTCGTCCAGATCGAGCTTGATCCTCAGCTCACGCACGTGCGCATCCGCCTTGTAGGAGGAATCCCAGGGATAGTGATAGGCGACCTGGAACCCCTTGAGTAACACCGCCGCATGCTGGTAGGGCCTGTCCAGCGTCAGGATCGTGGTCGCTCCGGCGGCGATCTCGCCCTGAATGACGTCTCCGTCGGCGTCCGTGTAGTTCTGGCTCTCGAGCTCGAAGCGGGGCACCGAGAGCAGCCCGAGTTCGTTGCCGCTCACCCGCTCACTCCTTGACGCCGATCACCTGGACCTTGATCCAGCCCTTGAACTTGTCGTCGTCGTTCTTGTCACGGATGTGGAGGTAGCCCTTCACCCACCAGGCCAGTGGCCCGCTGGTGAAGTTCTTGGGTGCCTGGAACGGCGTGTCCACGCTTGCCTGGATCTTCTTGACGTGATGATCGGTGTCGGTGTACTTGGCTTCGAAGCCCTTGATCGCCGCCTCGGCTGTAACCCAACCACTGGTCTCGACATTCCCCACAATATTCTGAGCGGTTTGGCGCCCCTGGCCCTCGAACTCCAGCGTCGTCTCCACGAAATCGAGTGTCATCTCGACCTCCGTCCTGGTTGCCAGCACGGGTCAGCCACGACCCACCGCGCTGCCCGCGAGTCACCGAGATCTCGTCTCAGCGGATGCGATGCTCGTGTACCATTGCCCCCCGGGCAAATCGCGAGAGCTTCCGTCAGGTGGTGGGTACTCCTTCGTAGCAGCTGCGAAGTCGGAAACTCGGTATCGCTCTCCGCCAGCTCACGCCCAGTGATTTGCTGACCAGTATAAGGCGCCCGGATCTGCTGTCACGATCGCAGGGCAACGAAGGAGCTTTGCCTGTGCCGCTTCCCGAGACGACGATCAGGTTGGCTCTACACAGTGCTCATGAGTCGCCCGCGGTCCGTCAGGAGCCATTTCCGCGCCAGTTTTTTCGGACACTCCGGGACACACGGCCATTTCGCGGATCAGCCAGACGCGCAAGCCCTGGCAAGCAGGTCGCTTTGCAGGCGGCTGACGCGGGCCTGGTGGGAGCCGGGATAGCGCAGGAAAACGTCGAATTCCGGCTCCGAAGCCACGCCTCTATTGCAGCCAATCCCGGGCACGCGCCCGCCCCTCCCGATTCCGTTGCCTTTCAGATCCGGGAGAGGTACCATTCGGCGGAGGTTCGGGGACCTCGCTCGGTCTTACGGTGGGCATGGACCTAGTCGGCCAGACTATCTCTCGATACAAGATCCTGGGGAAGATCGACTCCGGAGGAATGGGAGTCGTCTACCAGGGGGAGGACACTTCGCTGGGCCGCAAGGTGGCCTTGAAGTTCCTTCCCGAGGAGTTCGCGCAGAACCGCGACGCCGTGCAACGCTTCAAGTTGGAGGCCCGGGCGGCGTCCGCCCTCAATCACCCCAACATCTGCACGATTTACGACATCGGCGAGTGGGAGGGTCAGCCCTACATCATCATGGAGTTCCTGCGCGGCGAAACCCTCGCCAAACTCGGCGACGAGCCGCTGGAGACGGACCGGATCCTGGAACTGGCGATTCAGATCGCCGGCGCGCTGGAAGCCGCCCACGGCAAAGGGATCATTCACCGGGACATCAAGCCGGGAAACGTGTTCCTGACGGATTCGGGTCAAGCCAAGCTGCTCGACTTCGGACTGGCCAAGCTGTCGGAGCAGCAGCGGCAGTCCGACCCGGAGACCGAGGCGATGCCGCTCCACCTGACCCAGCCCGGTACGAACGTCCTCGGGACACCGCCGTACATGTCTCCCGATCAACTGCAGGACGAGGAACTGGACGGACGGAGCGATATTTTCAGTTTCGGCGTTCTCCTCTATCAGATGGCGACGGGAAAGCTGCCCTTCGAGGGATCGGACCTGGCAAGCATCTTCACCTCCATCCTGGCTCACGATCCGGCGCCTCCTCGCAGTTTGAATCCTCAGGTGCCGGTGCAGCTGGAGCAGATCATCCGGAAAGCGATGGAGAAGGACCGAAAGTTCCGCTATGCCGACGCCGCGGACCTGTTGGCCGACCTGCAGCGAGTTCGCCGCTACTCCGGGTCCTTCAGGACGACTCGGATCCGTGGCCTGCCCAATTTCCTGAGAGGTCGCAGGCGAAAACACCTCCTGCCGGCTCTCTTGCTGGCCGCCGCTGTCGCCATCGGCGCGTCCGCTCTGCTCGTCCTGCTCGAGCCGTCTTTGCCGCCCATGAGCCTCTCTCCCTTCACGGCCTACCGGGGAGAAGAAAGCCAGCCGGCCTTTTCGCCCGACGGCAAACAGATCGCTTTCGTCTGGAACGGGGAAAGGGAGGACAACTACGACATCTACGTCAAGCTGCTGGGTGCCCAAAGCCCGTTGCGGCTGACCGAGAGCCCGGAGTTCGATTTTTGTCCGGTCTGGTCACCGGACGGCAGTCAGATCGCTTTCTTTCGCCGCCAGAAGGACGGGATCGGCATCTTCCTGGTCTCGTCGCTGGGCGGGCCCCAGCGGAAGCTGGGAAGACTCGAGGGCTGGCCTCAGGGAGGTGGTCCGGACCTGCACACCGGCGGTTTCTCCCGGGCGGACTGGTCGCCGG
>JBFGHF010000488.1:0-3883 GCA_041578355.1 Acidobacteriota bacterium | reverse complement strand
GGCGACCTCTCGGTGTGCTCTTCGGCGCCGTAATCCTGGTGCTGCTGATCGCCTGCGCAAATGTGGCCAACTTGTTGCTGGCGCGGGCCAGTTCCCGTCAGCGGGAAATGGCGGTTCGCACGGCAATGGGAGCGAGCCGAGCGCGGCTGGTCTGGCAGCTGCTCACGGAGAGCGTCCTGCTCTCGTTGCTGGCTGCGGGATTCGGATTGATCCTGGCGCTTTGGGCCGTGGATTTTCTGACTTCCCTCGACCCGGTGGGAGTCACACGCGCCTTCGATATCGGAATCGACAGACGAATTCTCCTCTTCACAATGGGGATCTCCCTGCTCACCGCACTCATTTTCGGACTCATCCCGGCCTTGCGTTCGACCCGCTTTCAACTCACCGAGGGACTTCGCCAGGGGCGCTCGGGCGGTCCTGGTTTCCGCTCCATGGGGATGCTTCGGTTTCTGATCGTTGCCGAGGTGGCTCTTGCCGCCGCCCTGATCGTCGGCGCCGGACTCATGGTGCGCACGGTGACCACACTGCAGCAGGTGAATCCCGGCTTTGAACCCGACGGGGTCCTGGCCGTTCAGCTCACGGTTCCGACCTGGAAATACCCTTCCAGACCCGAATACCTCGAAGCTCACCGCGAATTGGTCAACGCCTTCGAAGCTCTGCCCGGTGTGGACGACGTGGGGGTGATCAAAAACCTGCCCTTCGTCGAGTCGCCCGAGTGGATCGAAGTCGCCCCACCCGCCCCGTCCGCGGGCGCACCGCAGAACCCAGTTGCCGTTACGGCCTATCCGATCGGCGGCAGTTTTTTCAAGTCCCTCTCGATCCCCTTGATCCGAGGCCGTTCGGTGGGGGACTTCGACCGGGCCGACACTCAGCCCGTGGCGGTCGCCAACCAAGCCCTGATCCGCATCTTCTGGCCGGAAGGCGGCGCTCTCGGAGGCACCCTCAACGCCGGGGATCTCTCCCTGACCGTGGTCGGTGAGGTGGCCGACGTGCGTCATGCGTCGCTGGCTCGAGACCCTCTCCCTGCGCTTTACGTCCCCGTGGAGCAATTCCCCCGCCGGCGCTTCGTCTATCTGCTCCGTTCCCGAGTCGACCCCGGCGCCCTGGCGCGGAGCGTGAGAAGAGCCGTGGCCAGCACCGACCCCGACCAACCCATCACGCGGATGGAGCCGCTCGAAAGCGTGATTTCGGCGTCCACCGCAAGCTCCAACCATCTGGCGCTGCTGCTGGGCGTCTTCGCCCTGTCCGGACTGGTCCTGACAGCGCTCGGTGTCTACGGAGTCGTTTCTTACGCGGTGACACAGAGAAGACACGAGATGGGTGTCCGGCTGGCCTTGGGGGCGAGCAGGGACGACCTGCTTCAGATGGTGATCGGAGAAGGCGTGCGGCTGACACTGATCGGATTGGCGGCCGGCCTGCTGGCCGCGCTGGGACTGACGCGCCTGCTCACCGGACTTCTCTTCGGCGTCGAACCCAACGACCCCCTGACCTACGCCGCCGTCGCCGCCCTGCTCTTCGGCGTGGGGGTCCTGAGCTGCTATCTGCCGGCACGGCGAGCAGCCAGCGTGGATCCGACGGCGACCTTGAGGTATGAGTGAGGGCTTGGGGCTTGGGGCCTGGGGTTTGTGGGTTCGTAGGTTCGTAGGTTCTTGGACTCGGGATCGGGGAATCCAGGCTCCATTCGAATCGCGATCTGGGGTCGATGTCAATCCCGGAGGGATTGCGTCGCTCAGCCCGGGGTTTCCGAACCCCGGGTTATCACGAGCCCTCGGCGTCACAACGCTGAAAGTGTTGCGCCACGCCTGCTGAGTTCGAGTTGTCTAGACTGAATTCTAATCCGACATCGCATCTCTCCGTTCGATCGTTCGTCCTTCGGCGCTGGGCCGAGTCCGCCGATGTCGCAAAGAGTGAGCGACGACGTGAGATCGGAGAGATGCGATGTTCGGAAGTGGGGTGCTGGGACTCTCATGTGGACCGACACGACCCCTCTGACGCAACACTTTCAGTGTTGGAGATCAACGGATTGATTCAACACCCCAGGGTTCGGAAACCCTGGGCTCAGAGCCGCAATCCCTGCGGGATTGGCCTCAGGACCGAGCCCGCCGTGCGGAGTTGCAGCACGGTTTCATGAACCCGACAACATCGCACACCCAACATCACACATCGCATCTTCTCCGTTCGATCGTTCATCAGCAGCGTCGGCCTCTTGCCGACATGCCCGACATCGAGCCCTGAATTGCCGCCTGGAAGGCGGCGTTCCGGGTGCTTCGTCCAACCTCCACACGGCAACACACCCGAGGGGAGAACAACATCCGATTCGGGCAACACGCCCTTTACGATTGCAACTCGGCCAGGAGGGGCATCGCGGCCCAATCCGGCTCGCAGGCCACCGCGAATCCCGGACAGAAGAGCGAGCCGATCGACATCCGGCCGGCTTCGATCTTGGGCCGGACGGCGCCGTGGGACCGCGTGTAGAGGTCGGGGTGGGCCTCGAGGAAGGCTTGTTGCTCGGACTCGGGCAGCCCCTTCATCCCGTCTCCATAGTAGTGACCGTTGCGCTCGACGTGTTCGATGCCGAGGACGGAGACGATCGCCAGGTCTTGTTGTAAGCCAATACCCGCTTGCGTGGTGAGGTCTTCGGCGCTCATGAAGTAGCGTTGCCCGCCGGCCGCCTGGTTCCAGCCCACACAACGAGCAAGGTTGATGAGTGCTTTGTAAAAGCCCTTGCAGGCCTTGCTCGAGACTCCCCAGTAACCCAGCCGGCAAGCTTGGGGAAAACTGTCGATGCGGCCGTCGGATTCATCGATGAGGAGAGGGAGCCCTGCCCCCAGCCCGGCCATACCCGAATCCAGGGCAACCTCCCGATGCAGAGGCTGTTCCAGGAAGAGGACGCTCGAAGAGAACCGTTTCAGACTGTCCCTTCCCCTCAATCCGGCGAGAAGCCCACCGACCTGTTCGAGATCATGGAACTGCTCGTTGCCGTCCAGCGTGACGAAGTAGGGCCGCGGCGAAGCGTCCAGGACACTCGCGATCGACTCGAGCCGGGCAAAGTCCCATTCGAGATCGCCGGTGACCTTGATCTTGAAATAGGTGTTGCCGTAGCGTTCGATGGCGGATTCGAGACTTTCGGGTAGCCCGTCCCCCACTCGCTCTTCGGGGTTCACATCAGATTCTCGTACGGCATCCGAGAGCCCGACCGTATGACGGGCGTGAACGGATCTGGAGGGGCGCAGCGACTTCAGAAACGCGCCGAAATCGAAGCTTTCGAGGTCGGCGATGGGCGGACACGCCCGGATACCGGGAAGATTGCTTTTCACCGCTTGGGAGAAGCTCAGTCCCATGTGGCGGGCGACCGCGTCCAGAATCGCCCGGTCGAGCAGCGCGGGTCCGAAGGAGGCCACCAGGGGTTTCAAATGCCGGCGGGCGCCCTCGGCGATCTGCATTTCGTAGTTTTCGATAAAGAGATCGAAGGAGGACCGAAACCCCGAAGTCGACCGGTAGATCTCCACACAAAGACGAACGGCCTCGCGCAACTGCTCGAAGTTGTCTTCATTGGACAATTGCGGGTCTTTGTCGAACCACTTGGGGGCCAGCACTTCGGCGGCTAGACCCCATTGTCGACTCCCCCCCTCCATTTCGACAAGCGCCCGAACGAAGAGCTGCGGAGCCTCGGTCATGGTGACCACGCCAAAGCGGAAGGGGAGCCGGAAGCGGACGTCGCGTTCGTAGAGTTCGATGTTGCGGAGGGTGAGCTTCATCGATTTTCCTTGCTTCCGGAATTGAACGGCAGAGGACGCGGATTCCGCAGACTAGTAGTGCAGCGTATCATAAATCTTGAGCCACCCTTCAGCGGCCCTCGCCGCCGCCGGCTTTGTTGCGCTCG
>JBFGHF010000487.1:0-3890 GCA_041578355.1 Acidobacteriota bacterium | reverse complement strand
GCTCGCGCCATTTTTCGTTCGCCAAAACCGGTGATCTCGGCAGTGGGTCACGAAGTGGATTTCACCATCGCCGATTTCGCGGCGGATATTCGGGCTGCGACACCGTCGGCGGCGGCCGAAATGGTGTCCGTGGCGCGGGAAGAACTGCAAGCCCGCGTCGACGGACTTAATGCTCGTTCGTCGCAAGCCCTGCGTCTGCTCTTGCAGTCCAAGCGACACAACCTGCAGAAACTGGCCGGCAGCCGGGCCTTCGTTGACGCGGAGAGCAGGATCAAAATGTTTTCCCAGCGACTCGACGAACTGCAGTCGCGACTCGCCGCGGTCCTTCCGTCGAAGCTCCCGCAGGTGAGTCGGCAGGTCGTCCGCTTGAGAGACGAACTGATTCGGCAATGGGTTTACTCGGTCGCCCAACGACGACAATACCTGGCAGGCCTGAGCGATCGACTGCAAGCTTACTCTCCGTTGGCGGTGCTCGACAGGGGCTACGCCATCGTGACGGACCAGAAGAACGAAATCGTGCGCCATCCGGAGCAAGTGCCCGAGGGCGGATGGGTTGATATTCGGGTCACGGGTGGCCCGTTCCGCGCCCGGAAAGGAAGCGGCGAAGAAGAATGAAATATCAAGACTTCGAAAAAGCGCTCGCCAGTTTGGAGACGATCGTGGCCAAACTGGAAAAGGGGGATCTGGCTTTGGAGGAAGCGCTCCGTCTCTTTGAAGAAGGAATCAAGATCTCCCGTTTTTGTTCCGATAAACTGAACGAGGCGGAGAGAAAGGTGGAGATTCTTCTGGGCAACAAGAAAGGACAGCTCGAGGAGCAGCCATACTCGGACGTGGCAGCGGAGGAGACCGGTGAACAAACCAACGGCAACGATGCCTAAGAAGCAGGGTGTTGACAAATACCTGGCGGAGACGAAAAGAGTCGTCGACGAGCATTTGGACCGCTTTATTCCCTCCGCCACGGACTACCCCGAGCACCTTCACAGCGCTATGAGATACAGTGTCTTTGCCGGGGGCAAACGGATGCGGCCCGCTCTTGTACTGGCCACCGGCGAGGCGCTCTCGGGCAGCTTTTCCCAGCTCATCTATCTGGCTTGCGCTCTCGAAATGATCCATACCTACTCGTTGATCCACGACGACCTGCCTGCCATGGACAACGACGATCTCAGGCGTGGGAAACCCACTCTCCATCGAGAGTTCGGAGAAGGAGTCGCCATCCTGGCGGGGAACGGTCTGCAGACCCTCGCCTTCCAACTGCTGGGAGAGATCCCGGGCGGAAGGGCTGTCGCGGAAGCCAAGTTGATGATCATTCACCGCATTTGCAGGGCAATCGGCACCTCGCGGGGGATGATCGCGGGCCAAGTTGTCGATTTGGAGACTCAAGGCAAGGCTTTCACCGGCGAGGAGCTGGAATACATTCACGCAGCGAAGACGGGAGCCTTGATCCAGGCAGCCGTGAGTTGTGCGGCGGTTCTGTGCGGATCGCCTCAGGAGCATCGTGAGCATCTCTCCGCGTTCGGAGCCAACGTCGGCTTGGCCTTCCAAGTCATCGACGATATCCTTGACGAGTCCGGGAGTTCCAAGCAGTTGGGCAAGCCTTCCGGCCGTGATCGCGTCAAGAAAAAGGCAACCTACCCCGCCCTGTACGGACTCGAAGAGAGTCGCCGGATCGCCCGAAGACTGATCGACGACGCCCTGCAGGAGATCCGATTCTTGGGTCCTAAGGGAGAGAATCTCCGCCGCTTGGCGCGCTTTATTTCCGCGCGCAGCCACTAGTGCCCTGGCGACCTACAAATAGGGGATTCCGGACGGCCCCAGCGCAGGCCACCTGCGGTTTGCCGGCTTCGGTCTACCACCACGAAGTGTGAGCCTCGGCTGCCAGGGAGGACTTCAGTGCACCAGCGGGGGGCGAACCTGGCGGGCGAACTCGAGAACCCGGCCCATGTAGCTCGCGTTGTTGAGTCGATGGATGTTGATGTGATCGGCGCCCGGAACCTCGAAAAACTCTTTGGGACCGCTCAGCCCTTCGAAGAGGAGCCGTCCCTGGTCGATCGGGACGGTCCTGTCCCGATCACCGTGGATGACGAGCACCGGAAACTGATGTCCCCGCAGGTGTCGCAGCGTGTTCAACCGGATACGCGAAAAAAGTAGGAAGGGCCGATATTGCGGGTAATCGCTCATCAAAGAGCGCTTACTTGGGAAAGTGGTTTCGAGAACCACTCCGTGCGGCTTGCTTCGGCTTGCTGCAAAGGCCGCAACGCTGCCCCCTAGAGACCTTCCCCAATAGATGACGGGAAGGCCGTTCGCAGACAGGCGTTCGCTGAAGTAGTCCACGGCGCTCATCGCGTCTTGATAGATTCCCCTTTCCGTCGGACTTCCCGTGCTCTTTCCGTAGCCGCGGTAATCGATCGCAAGAATGTGCAGGCCATGCTTGTAAAAAAGGGCGAAGATCTCATTGTGCAGCCCCAGATTGCCGCTGTTGCCGTGAAAGTAGATCACGCTCGCCAAAGGGTCGGGCGGGCGCAAGTGCCAGCCGACCAGCTCGCAGCCGTCGGGTGTCCGAATCAAATGCTGTTCGAAGGGTACGCCGAAGTCGGCGGGCGTCTTGAATACTTGCCGTGTCGGTTGGAAGACGACACGCCTCTCGAGTTTGGGGACGCCCCAAAAAAGCACCAGCGCCATCCCGGTCAGCAGGGAAGCAAGTGCCACCAGGCACAGGAGTAGAAGCTGCGACATGGAGGCCGATTCTAGCATGCCAAAGGTGTGCCGAATCGCCCTTTTTCGAGCCCCGCAGAACTACTGAAACAGCCCGTCCCCTTCTCGCCTTTTGTCGCGACGCGGCTTGGAGGGCTGCGCTTGCGGCCGCGAGGAACAGCCCGTCCCTTTCCCGTGGCGCGGCCTGCCAGGCTGCGCTTGCGGCCCTCGAGGAACAGCCCGTCCCTTTTAGGTGCGGGTGGTTTTTTGGGGGAGGGTGGCGTAGGTTCCTAAGACCAAGTCCCAGAGGGGCGAGGTGACTCCGAAGCGGCGCCGGCCGTCAACGAAGTGATGATAAAAGTGGCCGCGGCGCTGGGTTTGTAGAAGGCCGTTCGAGACCTTGCTCATGTGGATGCGGTAGTGAACCAGCTCGTAGTAGAGAAATCCGATCCAGATCCCGATCTGAAGGCCCACGGCCGCTGGAAATCCCCAAACGCCCCAGAAAACCCCGAAAAAGAGGGCCGAGAGCGGGAGGCTGAAGAATGGTCGGACCAGAATGTCTTTCGGCTCGCGGGGATTCCGGTGGTGGCGAAGATGCAAGCTCAACATGATCTCTCTGGCCTTGGGACTGCGGGGAGTCCAGTGGAATACGAAGCGGTGCAGCAAGTATTCCATCAGTGTCCAGATCAGAATCCCAGTCGCGATCTGAAGCAGCAAAACCCCGAATCGGACGGGCGACCGGGAAGTCGACAGGATGAAGAGCAGCAGGACGGAGAGGCACGGAAAGAGCCAGAAGGAAATGAAGCGTCCAAGTCTCACAACATCCGTTATTATAACGCTGGTTGAGGGGTGTCCCAGATCGAAAGCCGCTGGAGCAATATCGACGGTCTGAGTGTTCACTTCGTGGAAGCGGGTGAGGGCGAGCCGACGCTGGTCCTCCTGCACGGAGGAGGATTCGACTCGTGCCGCCTGTCCTGGCGACTTGCGGTCGAGCCCTTAGCCTCCCGCTTGAGAGTGTTGGCTCCCGACCTCCCGGGATTCGGCCGAAGCGACAAGCCCGCCATTGAATATGACCTCGACTTCTACACTTCCTTTTTGAAAAAGTTCCTCGAGCATCAGGGCTTGGATTCGGTCGTTCTATGCGGGCTCTCGATGGGGGGAATGCTGAGTACGAGTGTCACGCTCCGCTTCCCGGAGGT
>JBFGHF010000486.1:0-3906 GCA_041578355.1 Acidobacteriota bacterium | reverse complement strand
TGGTGACAGGAGCGACCGGGCCGGGCCCAGGCGTGGGAATCCGCCGGCCGAACGCTGCGCCGCTTGGAAGGATCCTCGCCATCAGACGTCCCTCGCGTGCGGGCCTTCGTCCTGTACGCCCCGGGCCTCAAGTCGAGCACCACCTCGCGGAACTGGTCGTTGAGGCGGTCCAGACGGACCCTTCCGAGATAACCCCCGCGAACGCGGTTGGGGTCGATCGAGATCTCCTTTGCCAGCTCGTGAAACCGTTCTCCGCCTTGGAGGCGGCGCATCGCTTCCTCGGCCTGCTGGCGGGACTCGACGACCAGCATGCGCAGAAACAGCGCCTGGGGTGAAGCCGCCCCGACAACCGTCGAGCAAACGGCGATCAGCAACATTGGCAAGGTGTGCCGCTTCATTCTTCGATCACCCGTATCCAATGGTCGGTGAGTGCGAAATTGTCCTGATTGGAATTGGTGGGCATATGACAATCGATGCATCCATCGGCGGAATCGACCGGACACACACGAATCTCCCGTTCCGCATCATGACAGCTCAAACACGCTTGAGTGTAGCGGGGATCGTCATGCCGGGCGTCGCCATGCCCATCATGGCAGGTGACGCAGGAGAGGCCGGCGCCGCTTTGGACGAAACACTCGGAATTGGAAAGCGCAGTCACTTGATTGGAAATCAACAGATCTCGAGGGCGGGGTTGAACCACCGGGAAGAATCCGCTGTGACAATCTCCACACAGTTCCATGACCTGCGGATGGGAGAGCTTTCCCGGGTGGACAATCCCCGGCGAGCCTACCATTTCGTTCTCCAACCAGCGGAGATGTTCGCGTCCCGCACCATGACAGCGCTCGCAGCCCACCCCGGTATCGAGATACTCCGGGTGAGGCCCCCCTTGCCTTGCCACCTCGGAGGCCACGATGCCCCCGTGGCAATCCATGCAGTTACGGGCGAAGTCGCGTGAGAGGACTCGCCCGACAGCAGTCTCGTAATTCGCCGGGCGCTCGGGGGGGAAACCCGGAGATAGCTTCAGCCGCCCGGATCCCGCTTCGACCATGAAGCGCGCCTCGACCAGTGTGGTCCTGGGAAGGGGCTGCGACTCCAGGTGCGAGACCTCGAGGATGAAACTGGTCCCGAAACGGTTGCCCCCGATGATGGAATGGACAGGAAACTTCTGGGGGGGGCGCCCCGGCATCCGGACAGTGTAGACCCATCCCTCCTCGGCCTTTTCGATGGAGTACCGCAGGTCGCCTTCTTGAGCGTGCTTCGGGAAATCCGCCTCCGACAGCGCGGACGCAGGGCGCCAGCTGCCCTCGAAATTACTACCTGCCTGCTCTCGTCCCACCTCGAAGTGGCAGGTCGTGCATGTCTTCGACCCGACATAGCCACTCTCGGTCGCCGATTCCTGGCCAATGAACGCGAAGCTCAGAGTGACGACGGCGAGAGTCGTCCCGCTCAAGGCCATGATCGCGTGGATTGCGCTCCGACTGTGGAGGAGTGCTGGAACCTTTCTCATCCCTGCCTATTCTACAGATGGCGACCGCCTTTGAGCATCCACCAAGGGGACGGGCTGTTCCTAAAGGGACGGGCTGTTCCAAAAGGGACGGGCTGTTCCTGCTCCGCCCTCTCCGGGAATAGCCCGTCCCTTTTTCGAGTAATGCCGAGTTAATGCCGATTCCGATTTCCGATGCCGATGCCGATTCCGAGCGGTTCTGATTGCGGGCCGCCAGTCCTACAGCTCGCGGTATCGGGATCGCCTTCGGGATCGGGATCGGAAGAACAGCCCGTCCCTTTCCGGGTCTTCCCCTTCATTCACTTTTCAGGGTGTGGGATATAATCCGGGCATGGTGAGCGGCCGCGGATTATGGATTTTGCCGAGCCTGTTGCTGCTGCTCGGCGGGGTGGTGGCCGGGAATGACAACCTGCTGATCATTTCCGTCGACACGCTGCGCGCCGATCGCCTGGGGACCTACGGTTACCGGCAGAACCAGACCCCGCACATCGATCGATGGGCAGACGAAGGCGTGCTCTTTGAAAGGGCCTACGCCGAGGTTCCGCTGACGCTGCCTTCACACAGCACTCTCTTCACGGCGACGCTCCCCTTTTTCCACGGAGTCCGAGACAACGCCGGTTTCTCCCTACCAGAAGAAGCCGTCACCCTGGCCGAGATCCTGCAACCCGCCGGGTATGAGACGGCGGCCTTCATCAGCAGCTACGTTCTCGACTCCCGTTTCGGGCTCGACCAGGGATTCGAGCATTACGACGATGAGGTGGGCAGCGAGCGGGCCGCCCTGCTTTCCGCCGCCTCGCTTCGTCGAGATGCCGCAACCACCACCGACCGATTCCTGTCCTGGTTGGAGACTCGTGGCGGCCGGCCGTTCTTCGCCTGGCTTCATTTTTACGATCCCCATGCGCCTTTTGCGGGAAGCTACGATCAACAGGTCTCGGCGGTCGACCGGAGCATCGGCCGATTGGACCGCTTTCTGCGCGAGAAGGGGCTATTGCAGTCGACGCATCTGTTCTTTTTGGCCGATCACGGAGAATCGCTGGGCGAGCACGGAGAGTCGGCTCACGGTTTCTTCGTCTACGACGCCACCCTGCGGATCCCTTTCATCCTGCGCCCGGCAGCCAGTTTCGAGGTGCGAAAAAAGAGAGTCGTAGAACCGGTGTCCCTGGTGGATGTAATGCCCACGGCTTTGCGCCTGCTCGACCTCAGAGCCCCGCAATCCGCCCAAGGACGCAGCTTGCTGACAGCCTTGAGTGGAGGAAGGACAAGGCCCAGGCCGCTCTACGCCGAGTCTTTTCTTCCCCGCCTCCAGTTCGGTTGGGGGGCCCTGGAGAGCGTTCGCTGGGGAGAGCACAAGCTGATCGACGCCCCACGGCCCGAGCTTTACGACCTGGAAAGCGACCCGGGGGAAACCCGCAACCTGTTCTCAGCGCAAAGAGCCTTGGGGAATCAACTCCGTGAGACGTTGCGCCAGATCAAATCCCGATTCAGCTCGCAAAGCGCGGACTCGGCCCGCAACAGCGTGGACCCCGAAACCGCTCAACGCTTGGCGGCGCTGGGCTACGTGGCGCTCGCTGCTCCCACAACTGCGGTCGAGGGTTCGTCCGGAGTCGACCCCAAGGACCGCATCGAAGCCTTCGAGGAGTATCAAGCGGTTCTCCCGATGGTGAAAAACCGCTCAAGTGCGCAGTCGGCCCTCGAGAGAATCAGCGGACTGCGCTCCAGATTTCCCGATCTGAGGGGCTTGTACGAGTTGGAAGCTCTGGCTCATCAATCCGCGGGCGACTTGCGGCGCGGCGTGGTCGCCTACCGGAAGGCGCTCGAAGAGAATCCCGACAATCACCTGGCGCGGGCCAACCTCGGCCAACTGCAGCTCCAACTTCAGGAATTCGAGGCCGCAGAGGAGACGTTTCGGGAAGTGCTTTCGGGAAACGACACGGATTATCGGTCGAGGAACAACCTGGCCCTTTTGCTGCGAATGCGGGGACAGCACTCAGAGGCGCTCGGCCAGTTGCAGCGAGTCGTTGAAACGGCCGACGACTATGCCACGGGGTGGACCAACCTGGGCATCAGCCTGGTGCTTGCCGACCGCTTGGAGGAGGCGGAGGCCGCTTTCCGCAAGGCGATTCGGCTGGAACCTGAAACGGCCGCCGGCCACCTTCACCTGGGGCGGCTGCTCGCCAGACTCGGGCGGACCGAAGAAGCCCGCCGGGAATTGCAGCGAGCGGCGCAGCTCGATCCCCGATCGGCTCCGCGACGGCCTTGAAGCAATCCCGATGAAACTCCTGCTGCGGATCCTGATTCTCCAGCTCGTCGGCGCGGCTGCCGTCGCCGGAGTGAGCCCGCCTCAAGCCGAGAAGCAACCAGACGTCAACTGGGTCGTGCTCATCACCATCGACACGCTCCGC
>JBFGHF010000485.1:0-3908 GCA_041578355.1 Acidobacteriota bacterium | reverse complement strand
TCACTCTTCGTCCCAAAACCTTCGCCCTGCTCGTGTATCTGGTTGAACACGCCGGCCGAATGGTGACAATAGATGAGCTCCTGAAATCCGTCTGGGCAGGCACGTTTGTCAGCGAGGCGACGCTGACCCACACGATTTGGGAGCTGCGACAGCATCTGGGTGACGAAACGAGACATCCTCGCTACATCGAGACGATTCCCAAGGTCGGTTACCGCTTCAACTGCAGCGTCGAGTCGACACCGAGGCGGAATGGGGAAAGGCAGGGAGCCTCGCTTCAGCGCCGCCGCCGATGGCTCTGGGTTACCACGGCTGCGACTGTTGCCGTAGTTGCTCTGAGCCTCGTCCGATTCTCCGGTCGACCCCCGGATGGAAAAGAGACAGAACCGCCCCTGCGCTTCCGAATGCTCACCAGTTATCCAGGTATTGAATTGTCTCCCACCTTCTCACCCGACGGAATTCGTGTTGCCTTCGTCTGGAACGGAGAAGGGCAAGGCAATTTCGACATCTTTGTGAAGTCGATTGATTCGGAGAAGTCCCTGAGACTGACAACAGACCCGGCCTTGGACCTGGCGCCCTCCTGGTCGCCGAGAGGAAACCTAATCGCCTTTCTTCGCTATACTCCGGAAACCGCGACGGCTCGAGTCCACATTGTCGATCCTTTAGGCGGGGCCGCTCGGCCGATTGCTGAGATCAGTGCATCGGGGAGCTTGCCCGCACGCTTCCTCTCCAGCGAACTCTTCGAGTTTGCTTGGGCGCATCTCGATTGGTCGGGAGATGGCCGCCACATCATCGTGCGGGACCGCCTTGGCCCCGAGGATCCCCGCTTCGGGTTGTTCCTCCTGCCCATCGAAGGGGGTGAGAGACTACCTCTCACCGAGCCGCCGCCGGGGCATTGGAGCGACCACCATCCTGTCAACTCTGCGGATGGAAGCGGCCTGCTGTTCGTGCGTTCTCGCAACGGCTGCAGAGGCGACCTGCACCTGCTTCCCTTGACCGAAGAGGGCCGGCCCGCGGGTCCCGCAAAACGAGTGACTGAGATGGACTTGCCGCTGGCCCATCCTGCCTGGGCCAACCAGGAGGAGGTAGTCGTCTCGAGAGGGGGCCTGGAACACGCAGAGTTGGTCAAGATCAGTCTTGCGGGGACCCAACCTCCAAAGCCTTGGATTCTGTGGGGAGGCGGCTTGATGGAGCCCGCCATCTCTCAATCCGGGCGACGCCTGGCATTCTCCTGGGTCCAGGAGAATTGTGACATTTATGCAATGCAAAGAACCGAAGGAGGCGCCGGACGAGAGCCGCGGAAACTCATTGCATCTTCGCGGGGTGATCACTCCCCTGAATTCGCGCCGGACGGTGAGCGCATCGTGTTCATCTCGGAGAGATCGGGCTATCCGGAGATCTGGGTCGCGGACCGGCAAGGAGAAGGTGCTCGCCCTTTGACCTCTTTCGAAGGACCTCTGCTGTCTGCCCCGAGATGGTCTGGCGACGGTCAGCACATCGCGTTTGAGTACAACGACGGGCAGGGTGACATCTACGTGGCCGATTCCGGGAGCGGCTCAGCGAGAGCGCTCACCGGGGGCCCGTCCAATGACAGCCGCCCCTTCTGGTCGTCGGACGGTGCCTGGATTCACTTCCAATCCACCAGGGGTGGCCGTCGCGCCCACTGGCGGGTTCCGGCTGAAGGAGGAGAGCCACTCGAAGAAACCGACGTCAGCGGAGTGATTCGAGCTGTGCGGCCGGGCGAGAGCGGTGAGTTCTTCTTCGTCTCGGACGAGACGCTCTACCAGATCGCGGGCCGTCGGCGGAAACGCCTTTTGACAAACGTCCACCGAATTCTTCGCGTGGCCGGACGCAAAGTCTACTATCTGGCAGAGGATGGCGTTGCGCAGTCGGTCGGCGTGTTCGATCTGGCTTCGGCTCAGACCAAACTGTTGTTCGCACTCGACCTGCCCGGTTATCGTCCGGCGGCCATTTCCCCGGGGGGAGAAACTCTGCTGCTGACTCACCTCGAGGATTCGCAGTCGGACCTGATTTTGGTAGAGAATTTCCAATAGAGAATCAAGGCGGGAAAACGTCACCCAGCAAAGCGATGCTGCTCGTTCTCTTCCTCTCCTCTTCTTTCTTGTCGGTTGCCGACGCTGGAGGACGTCCTGCTGGAGATTGGCGCTGTTGATATATTTCCAAAGGCCAACCCGCAACAGAAGCCCATCTTTACGCACTTCCCGCTTGTGAAATAAGCTCGACAAAGCCAGCGGGTTTGTAGACTGGGCGAAAGCCCCGCAGACTTTGCTCCAGCCTGCGGTCTCCGCTGACCAGGACGCTGGATTCGTGAGTCGCCAGGAGCCGCACGACGTGGAGATCGCCGGGGTCGGTGGAGAGGGAGGGGGCTTCAATTTCCTCGATGCTGCGCAGGGTGGCGTTGGCCGCGATCTCGGTAAGGATCACGTCCACTTCCGGCTCGCTGAGACCATGGCGACTTTGGATGGCGCCCCGCAAAAGGACCGCGCGGTACTCTGCCAGCAGCTCGAGTGACAGAAGAAAAGCGAATCGAGCGGCGAGCATCCCGTCGACGATTCGTGCCGGAGGGCTCTCCGACCTCACAGTGAGCAAGCCACTGACCACCACGTTCGTGTCGATGACGAAGGGCTGGTTCAGCGGCGGCTTTCCTTTCGGTGGGCCCTGGTCTCCCGGATGGCGAGCTTGCCGGCCTCCGCCGGACTCAGGGCTGCGCGCCGCCGGGCACGTTCCACCAAGCCGCGCGCCTCTTCACTGGTCTTGATCCCATAGAACTCCAGACTCTCTTCGACAATCTGCCCGAGGGTCTTGTTCGTCCGGGCCGCCGCCTCTTTGAGGGCCCTGTGCCGTTTGTCGGAAAGCGTGATCGTGAGCCGTGCCATAAACTCACCATAACATTAAAACATCAAAACACCAAATCGCCGGACATCAACGACTGGCGGTGGCTTCCTCCTGCCGGCATATGCCGCCGACGGGCAGCAGCTCCATCTCCACGCGGAGAAGGAAGATTTCGAACCGTCCGAACTTTGGCACCCCGCCGGGGATCTTCCAGCCGTCGTAACTCTCCGCCGGAGCAACTAGAACGGTACTTACTCGGCTGTCCTCAACGAAAATCGGCTTCGAACGGAATCGGGTCTCGGAATCGGAATCGGGAGAGTCCCTGAGGAGTATCACCCGGTCACCGTCGGATAAACCAATTTGCCGTATTGAGAGAAGTTGCGGTCAAAGGCAAAGGCGGCGTCGAGCCCGAGGTCGTCCATCACGGCCATCGACACGCAGTCGGTGAATGACCAGTGCTTGTCCTGATAGTCGCAGAAGATCTTTTCGCCGGCCAGGACCCATTCCGGGGTGAGGTGATGCCACACGACGGAAGGACTTTCCCTGAGCCCGTCCAGGAACCGTATCGCTTGGGAATGCCCGACGCGAAAACGCAGCAGCGTTACCGTCTCATCGATGACGTAATCGGTCGTATGGAACAGGACGGGTTCTCGCTCGAAGCGGCGAAGAAAGGTGCGAGCGGCTCGGTGATTGGAATCGGTCCGGCTGTTGACCGCGAACCAGGCTCCGGTGTCGACGAGGAGCTTCACTCCTTCGACCCGTACAGGTAGCGGTCGTGGTTGGTGGAGATATCCGTTTCGCGGCTTTCACCCGCGCCCGCGAAGCTCCACAGAGGATCGCTCTCCGAAAGGGGCCGTTCGATCGGTCTGGTAACCCCGTAGGACTCATTTATCGCCTCACAAACCAATTGACCGACCGATTTTCCCGTTTCGCGAGCGCGTTTCTCCAAAGCCTTTTTCTGTGCTCTTTCGAGGTAGAGTCGGTGCGGACCTTGGACACATACATCATCATACATCGGTCAATCCCAATGGAGCCACGATCTCCCTTCCGATATACTC
>JBFGHF010000484.1:0-3914 GCA_041578355.1 Acidobacteriota bacterium | reverse complement strand
TCTTCGTGCATGGCTGTTACTGGCATCGACACCCCGAATGCCGTGACGCGAGCACCCCGAAGACTAACCGAGACTTCTGGGTCCGCAAATTCGCCCAGAACGAAAAAAGAGACCGCGACTCGATCCGAGACCTAGGCGAGCGGGGCTGGCGCGTGCTGGTCGTCTGGGAGTGTGAGTTGCTCAAGAGCACCCGAAAGACGCTCGATCTGGTGGCTTCCTGGTTACGAGGTTTGCGGCGCACTGCCGATCCTGAGGAGTATCCAAGCCTCACAATCCAATCGAAAGAGCTGTTAGCTGTTGCCGAGCGGAAGATTCGTTACCGAATCGACAATTACGAGGATCGGACCAGTTGAGCAAATGAGTCGAAATGAAATGAGTGCACAGCCCCTTCCTGTCGTCGATCTCTTTTCCGGCGCGGGAGGGATGAGCTACGGCTCGGATGCCAAAATCACCATCGCTAACATCAACAAAGACCTGTGCATTGTCCACTCTACATGGCAATTGGATCGACAGGTCGATTGATCTTCCCAGTCCTTGAAGAGGGACCGCGAACCGATGGAACTCCGCGCCGGCCCCCTTCGTTATGGAATTCGAATGCTCTCTGTGAGGTTGGTCTTACTTGTTTGCTCCGTTCTGGGGCTACGAACTGCGATTGTTCCGGCCGAGGTCATGCCGGGTCTCGGGAGAGAGCCACGCGCGTTACCGAAACAGGAAATCGGCTCTCCGACCGCCAATACCTTCCTGACCCTTTTCGAAGGCTCTGCAGCCGAGCGAAAGCGATCTTTCCAAGCTGTGAGAGGGCACTGGAACCTCAACTTCGCACCCATGGTTCTGGAGGTGCTCTATCTGGTCGACTTCGAAGATCCCGGCGACCGGAGGCGGCTCTGGAGGCTGTTGGAAAAGAAAACCGGGGAGCGGCTGGACCGAAACCCTTTCGTCTGGCTACAATGGCTTTGGCGTCAGGACTTCGAACCTCATCCCGACTATCCTGAATTTAAAGGTCGGCTCTACGCGGCCATCGACCAGCGATTCGAACGTTGGTTCTATCCGGGAATGCGTCACAAAATCCGCCTCGACGAGGTGCTTTGGGGAGGAGTGCGGGTCGACGGAATTCCCCCGTTGGAGAACCCGGACTCGGTCCCCGCCGGGGAAGCTGACTATCTGGCCGAGAGCGACATTGTTTTCGGTGTTTACCTAAATGGCGAGGCTCGCGCCTATCCCAAGAGGATTTTGGCTTGGCACGAACTCTTCAACGACAGTGTCGGTGGGGTCGAGGTGACTTGTGCTTACTGCACCTTGTGTGGGTCGGCCGTCCTCTATCGACAAGATTCGGGGGATCAGCGTTTCGATTTCGGCACCAGCGGCTTTCTCTATCGCTCCAACAAGCTAATGTACGATCGCCAAACCTACTCGCTTTGGTCGGCCCTGGAGGGTGTGCCGGTCCTGGGCGTCCTGGCGGGACAAGATCTGGCCCTGGAACGTCTACCCCTTGTCACCACGACCTGGGGCGCCTGGCGCAAGCGGCACCCGGGTACGCGGGTCCTTTTCCTCGAAACGGGATTCCGGCGCGACTATCGAGAGGGAATGGCATATCGCGAATACTTCGCATCGGACGAATTGATGTTCCCTGTCCCGCAACAAGACTCGCGCCTGCGCAACAAACAGGAAGTGCTGGCCGTGAGAATCGCGGGCAAACCCGTGGCCTACGAAGTGCAAATGCTGAAACGGGTCGGACTCTTGCAGGACAAGATCGGCGAACGGCTGATCGTCATTCTCACCGATGAATCGGGCGCCAGTCGCGTCTACGATAGGCGGGAAGAAAATTTTGCCGGTTGGGACCGGGAGCACCGGGCGACCGACGACGCGGGCGGCGTTTGGCGGGTCGAAGAAGAGGCCCTGCTGGGTCCGGCCGGCCAGCGCCTCTCGCGGCTCCCCGCCCACCACGCCTTCTGGTTTGGTTGGTTCGCCCAGTTTCCTCAAACCCGATTGGTGGCGAAGGCTCCTTGAGTCGCCATTCGAGGACTTGCCTTACTCCTGCTCCCAAGGGCCGCCCCAACCTTTTTCTCTCTCGATCAGCGACACGACGTGGCGTTGGGTGAGAACTTCCCGGGGTTGGCCGCGGGCCACGATCCGTCCCTGCTCGAGGACGATCATGTCATCGCAAAGGGCACGAACTTCGGCGGGTTCGTGCGAGACCAGGATCAGGGGGATGTCGAACTCCTCTCGGACACGACGCAGAAAAGGCAACACCTTGCCCCGCAGCGCTACATCGAGTGAGGCCAGCGGTTCGTCCAGCAGCAAGAGACGAGGCGCCGAGCAAAGAGCCCTGCCCAAAGCGACCCGTTGTTTTTCCCCGCCGGACAGCGTGGCGATGTCGCGTTCCAGAAACGGCTCCAGCTCGAGAACCTTGCAGACGCTTTGAAAAGTGCTCTGTTGGCCGTTGCGTCCTCCCGGGGCGCGGTGGGTGCCGGCCAGTAGGTTCCCGCGAACGTTCTTGTGGGGGAAGAGCAATCCGTCCTGAGGTACGTAGCCCACGAATCGGTGCTCCGGTCTGAGGAAGAAACGACGAGACGAATCCAGCCACACGGCTTCTCCCAGACGGATGTAACCGCGGGCACGCCGTTCGAGTCCGGCGATCGAGCGCAGCAGATTGGTCTTGCCCGCTCCGGAAACGCCGAACACGCCCGTGGCTTGGCTCGATGTATCGAAGGCGACGTCGAGATCGAAGCTGTCGAGGGGCAGTTTGATCCGAACCTGAAGCCGCTCTGTTGCTTCTTTCATCTGGCGTGGTGATGCTCTGGCTTCTTGCGTGCCAGGTATTCGGAACTGAGTATGGCGACAAACCCGATCAAAAGCGATATCACGAGTAGGCTCGAGGCTTCCCGATGGTTTCCCACCTGTTGCGCCGTGAAAATCGCTGAGGCCAGGGTCTGGGTGCGGCCCGGGATGTTTCCCGCCACAGTCACCGTGGCTCCGAACTCGCCCACGGCCCGGGTGAATCCGAGAATCGCGGCCGCGAGAAGTCCCCGCGAAGCCAAGGGCAGAGTGTAGCGGAAAAAAGTCGAGAGCCGCCCGTGGCCCAAAGTCCGAGCCATCATCTCGAGACGCGGATCGACTCCTTCGAACGTCACTTTGGCGGTTCTCACGACCAAAGGGAGGGCCATGACCGCAGATGCGATGACGGCCGCCTTCCAGGTCAGCAGTATGCCCGGATCGAATCCGAGGCGCCCGGAGCCCAGGATTCCATCGCTGGCGAACGACTCGAGCAGCAGATAGCCGACAGCGGTCGGGGGCAGGACCAAAGGAAGCCCCACCAGAGCGGACAAGACGTTCTTGAGGGGAAATTCCGACCGAGCAAGGAGGTAGGCCAAAGCAGTCGCAGGCATGATGACCAAGAGGGTGGCTGCGGAGGCAACGACCAGGGTCAGACGCAATGCGTCAAGGGTTGTGTTTTCCACCTTCGTCTCCTCCCACCAACAGAAAACCGTGAGCCTCGAACAGCAAGGCTGCGGTCGGCCTACCCAAAAAATCGAGAAAAGCGGCGCCGCCTGGTGGGTTGTCGGCATCCTTGATCATGGCAGCCGAGTAGCGGATCTCGGGATGCAATTCCGGCCCGACCTCGAAAAGGACCTTCAGTCTCGCCGGCTTGCCGACGTCGGAAGCATAGACGATCCCGACAGTGTCGGTGCGGGCCTCCACCAGGCCCAGAGCCGCACGGACGTCGGGCGCCGGAGCGAGCCGATCTCCGAGAGCATCCCACAGTGTGGATTCGCCCACTCGAACGTTCTCCAAAAAGGCTTTGGCGTAACGACCGGCCGGGACGGCACGCGGGTCGCCGATGGAAAGAAACCGAAAGGGCGTTCGGGCCAGGTCGGCTGGTTGTTGTGCCCCGAAGTTACTCCGCGGATGGGCGA
>JBFGHF010000483.1:0-3931 GCA_041578355.1 Acidobacteriota bacterium | reverse complement strand
GGAAAGAGCCGGGAGGAAGCCTCGTGAGCCTCCTTCTCAAAAACGCTTTGGTCGTCGATCCCAGCCAGGATTTGGAAGAGAAAGCGGCAATACTCGTCGAAGCCGGACGCGTGGCTCGGATCGGGCGGATCGCGGCCCGCAAGAGCTGGGACGTGATCGATCTGCCCGGCTGCATCGCCTGCCCCGGCCTGATCGACATGCACGTGCATCTTCGCGAGCCGGGAAGAGAGGACAAGGAAACCGTCAGCAGCGGTGCCCGGGCGGCCGCGGCCGGGGGCTTCTCCAGCCTGATGTGCATGCCCAACACCGATCCAGTCAACGACAACGAGGCTGTGACGCGTTTCGTCATCGACCGCGGCCGCCGAACCCGCGCGGCCAACGTGCACCCCGCCGGGGCCGTAACCAAGGGGCAGCTGGGCAAGGATCTGGCCGAGATCGGCGAGATGGTCAAGGCCGGAGTCGTGGCCATCAGCGACGACGGCCACCCTGTCGAGAACGACCAGATCATGCGCCGCGCCCTCGAGTACTCGAAGATCTTCGACATCCCGGTTGTCGATCATTGCGAAAACCGCGAGCTGGCTGCCGGCGGCTGCATGAACGAGGGGGCGACGTCGACGCGTCTGGGACTGCCCGGGATGAGCCGGCTCGCCGAAGAGATGGACGTGGTCCGCGATCTGATTCTGAGCCGTGAGACGGGGGGCCGGGTCCACATCGCTCATCTCTCCACCCGGGAGTCTCTGCACTGGATCCGGGAAGCCAAGAAGCAAGGTATCGCGGTGACCTGCGAAGTGACTCCCCACCATTTCCTGATCTCCGACGAGAAAGTGGCCACTTACGACACCAATTACAAGATGCATCCGCCGCTGCGCGAGCAGGCCGACGTCGAGGCCATGAGGGAAGGTCTGGCCGACGGCAGCATCGACTGCATCGCCACGGATCACGCTCCCCACACGACGCTCGAGAAGGACACGACGTTCGAGGACGCGGCGCCCGGCATCGTCGGCCTGGAGACGGCGGTCCCGCTGGTCTGGACCTTTCTGGTGCGGCCGGGCCTGATCGGTGTACGGCGCATGGTGGAGTTGATGAGCGTCAATCCCGACCGGATTCTCCGCCTGGGCCGGGGGACGCTCAAACCCGGGTCCGTCGCCGACGTGACCGTCATCGACCCCGATCGAGCATGGACGGTGGACGTACAACGCTTCAAATCCAAGAGTCGCAACTCGCCCTTCGACGGCTGGGAACTGCGAGGGCGTGCCGTCCTCACCCTGGTGGGCGGCAGAGTGGTGCATCGCCTCCCAGCCGGGCGCTGAAAAAGAAACTTCGTGTCGCCGTACGCCGTCTAACAGGGTGGTTGCAGCCTTGCAGGGCGGACCTTCGAGCTGTCGCCGGAGATCCCCCCGAGAACCTGCGGAGGCTGTGCGTTAGAATGGGAACTCGCTGCGAGATCGAGCCCGACCCCTTTGTGTGGCAGCGAACGGCGGACTCATGAAGAAGCTCAGCTTATTCACGGCAGGCGTCCTCCTCATGATGGCCTGGCTGGCGGCCCAAGAGGAAGTCGTCCACTTCAAAATCGCACCCCTCGAAGGCCCGGTGGCCGCCGGGACGGTCTTCGATCTGGTGCTCCGGGCGGAAGTCGAGCCCGGCTGGCATCTCTACTCGATGACCCCCTATCCGGAGGACGTCATCGGGCCCCAGCCGACCACCATACGGCTCGAAGAGAGTCCTGTCTTTCGCCTGGCGGGCGAGGTGCGTCAGCCACAACCCCACGTCTCTTTCGACCCCAATTTCGCCATCGACACCGAGTATTTCGAAGGGGTGGTCGATTTCGTCATCCCGGTGGCGGTCGAGTCGGGAGCCGAGTCGGGCCTTCATCCGCTGACGACGGCCGTGCGTTTCATGGCCTGCAACGACCGTCTATGCCTTCCTCCCCAGGTGCGGAAGAACACTCTGGATGTGACCGTCGGAGGCGAAGCGCCAGCCGGAGCAGCGCCGCCGCCCCAATCTCCCGCGCTCTCCGATTCTCCGTCGCCGCCCAGTCAAACTCCTGATCCCGTGTCGTCAGGAGGAGCGCTTCCGGCTGCCACGCTGGCCTACATCTGGTTCGCCATGGCGATGGGTGGACTGGCTCTGCTCACGCCCTGCGTGTTTCCGATGATCCCCATCACCGTCTCCTACTTCACCAAGCGCGAAGTCAGCAGACGCCGCGCCGTGGGGGAGGCGGCCCTCTATTCGCTCGGAATCATCCTGACTTTCACCTTGCTGGGCTTCTTGCTGACTGCGGTTTTCGGAGCCGGGGGCATCAATCGGGTGGCCACCAGTCCGCTTGTCAATGTGGCCATCGCCTCCATATTCATCCTCTTCGCCTTGAGCCTCTTCGGAGTGGTCGAACTCCGTTTGCCCTCCAGTTGGCTGACCTCCCTGGATAAGAGGTCGGGCTCGGGCGGCGTGGGCGGAATCCTGCTCATGGGACTCACCTTTTCCCTCACCTCATTCACCTGCACGGTCCCGTTCGTCGGGACGGTGATGGTGACCGCCACGCAAGGGGACTGGCTCTGGTCGCTTCTGGGCGTCACCGCCTTCGCCACCGTTTTCTCCGCCCCGTTTTTTCTCCTGGCGCTCTTTCCCTCCTGGCTGAAGACGCTTCCCAAGAGCGGGAGCTGGATGAACTCCGTCAAGATCACCATGGGCTTTCTGGAACTGGCAGCCGCGCTGAAATTCATCAGCAACGTGGACCTGGTTTACCAGTGGGAAATCATCACGCGGCCTGTTTTCATTACCGTCTGGCTGGCCCTGGCGCTGGTCACCACGCTTTATCTGCTGGGCAAGTTCTATTTCCCCCACGAGACACCGGCTCCCACGATCGGTGCGGGGCGGGTGCTCTCCAGCGTCTTCTTTTTGTCTGTTTCGTTCTATCTGCTGCGGGGGCTCTTCGGCTTTCCCCTGGGAGAGTTGGACGCCTTCCTGCCCCCGCGCGACTACGGCACCTCCGAGTCGGCCGTTCTCTTCGGATCGCCTCTGGACGGGAACAAGGAGGAGAAAATCTGGCTCACCGATTACCAGGAGGGTCTCCGTGTGGCCCGTGCCGAAGGTAAAACCGTATTCATCGATTTCACCGGGTACACCTGCACCAATTGCCGTTGGATGGAGACCAACATCTTCACACGTCCCCGCGTGGCCGAGCTTTTCGACCAGCTCGTTCTGGTGCGCCTCTACACGGACGGCGTCAAGCCCGAGCACGAGGCCAATCTGCAATTCGAGAAGGAACGCTTCGGCACCATCGCTCTGCCCCTCTATGCGCTGATGTCACCGGAGGACCAGATCATTGCCACCTTCCCCGGCTTGACGCGCAGCGAAGACGAATTCGTGGCGTTCCTGGAAAAGGGCGTCGGAAAAGCCGACTTTCGAATGGCCGGCGGCAAGTAGGATTCGAACGGCTCGCCCGTCACTTAGGGGGGAGCGATGCCACGAAAGCGACAGCCCGGTTCACCCATTCGCGCAACTTTTCGTCCGAATTCAGACCCTCGGCATCCACATAAACGAATCCCTTGAGGGGTTTTCCCGTGAAGTCCATCGGGCGGGCGTGTGGGAGTTCCAAGGCGGCTTCGTAGGTATCTGGGCCCACTCGGGCCATCAGCTTGTCGTCGATCACCCCGCAGCACATGTGGCCCGATAGCATGAACGCCAGCCCGCCGAACATTTTCTTTTCGGAAACTCCTTCGTGTGCCTGAAAGATGTTGCTCAAGCGGAGCGCCAGCTCGGGATCGTATGGCATTTGGGGGAGTTTCGAATGTCGAACGGTTCGACAAATCGAGCGATCGTTACTCGTCGCTTCTGGGGGGTTGCAGGATCACGTCGCCCGGACGTGCCCACTGGTACCTTTCACGAGCTATGCGCTCCAGTTCCGCGGGATCGGTCTTGATGAGGCGAATGT
>JBFGHF010000482.1:0-3935 GCA_041578355.1 Acidobacteriota bacterium | reverse complement strand
CTCGTAAAGCAATCGCAGCTTGGGCTTGGGCACCGCTGGATAAAGGAAGATGCCCCCGCGAAGCAGGTTGCGGTGGAAATCCGACACCAGGGATCCGATGTAGCGGAGGGAATAATCCGTGTCGGCCTTTCCCGCCTTGATGTGCTCGATGTAACGGCGCGTTCCCTCGTCCCAACGGTTCGAATAGGCCTCGTTCGTCGAGTAGATCGCTCCCTGCTCGGGGATGCGGATGTTGGAATGGGAAAGCAGGAACTCGCCGATGCTGGGGTCAAGCGTGAAGCCGAAGACACCCTGCCCGGCGGTGTAGACCATCATGGTGCTCGAGCCATAGATCACGTAGCCGGCTGCCACTTGTTCGACGCCGCGTTGCAGGCAGTCGTCGATCGTCCCGTCGGGGCCCTCGCTGCGACGACGAAGGATCGAGAAGATGCTTCCGATGCTGACGTTGACATCGATATTCGAGGAGCCGTCCAGTGGATCGAAGAGCAGGATGTACTTTCCCTTCCTGAACTTGTCGGGGATGGGCAGGACATCTTCGTGCTCTTCCGAGGCCATCAGGCAGAGATGGCCTCCATGGTCCATGGCTTTGAAGATCGTTTGGTCGGCGAAGACATCCAACCGCTGCACTTGCTCGCCGTGGATGTTGGTGTGGCCGGTGAGTCCCAGGATCTCGGCCAAACCCGCTTTGTTGACTTCTCTGGAGATGATCTTGAAGGCGATCGTCAGATCCCAGAGCAAGGCCGTGAACGCCCCCGTCGCCTCGGGCACCAGCCTTTCCTGCTCGACAAGATGGCGGGCGATGGTCAGGGTCGACGTGTGCGTTTCGAAGCGATTCTTCGAGATTGCCATTAGTGCACCGTTCTCGTCTTTCGCGTCATGAAGTCCATCAGGAGATAACTGGCCAGGTTGATCGTGGTCGCGAAATAAGCCTTCCCACGGCAAATCTGCGATACCCGTTTCACAAAGTCGACGAGGTAATAATCGCGCGCCACCATGAAGGTATTGATCAGAATACCCGATTTCCGGCAGTTGGCCACCTCTCGAAAAGTCGCTTCCAGGATCATGGGGTCGAGGCCGAAGGAGTTCTTGTAGATCCGGCCGCCCGGCAGGGTCATGGCGGAGGGCTTTCCGTCAGTGATCATGATGATCTGGCGCATGTCCTTGCGCTGATTGAGCAGACTGCGCCGTGCCAGGCGAAGTCCCTCGCAAGTATTGGTGTGGTAGGGCCCGACTGTGACCGAGGCCAGCTTGGTGATGGGGATGCGTTCGGCGGAATCGTGGAATAGAACGACCTCGAGGGTGTCCCCCGGGAACTGGGTTCGGATCAGATGAGCCAGCGCCAGGGCCACTTTCTTGGCCGGTGTGAAGCGGTCCTCTCCGTAGAGAATCATGCTGTGACTGCAATCGAGCATGAGAACGGTGGCGCAGGAACTCTGATACTCGGTCTGAAAGACCTCCAGGTCCCGATACTCCAGCTGCAGGGGTGTTTCCAGTTTTCCAGTGCGCTGAAAGGCGTTGAGCAGTGTCCGATTGACGTCTAGATTGAGCGTGTCACCGAACTCATAGGGGCGGCTGGCGGCGTCGGCGGAGGTGCCGGTGGCGAGTTGGTCGGTGTCGTGGCTGCCGAAACTGGCTCGACCCAAAGCACCCAGCAAATCCCGCAAAGTGCGATAACCGAGAAAATCGGCGCCCCTGTCGGTGAGCTCGAACCTCACAGTCCCGGCGGGCCCCTCCTCGCGGCCGCTCCCGGCTTGCGCTTGATCGATCTCACCCTCCATGGCGCGCAGGTAACCCTCTTCGATCAGCTTTTCGATGACCTGGTCGAGAAACTGATCGACCTCCGGACTGAGCTCGAATTCGGGATCTCCCTCGGCGAACTCTTCCAACTCTTCGCGCCAGTCTTCGGGCACCTCGGGCTGTTGCGAGAGGATGTCGGCCAAGGCCCGCTTGAGGTCGTCGAGACCGGGCGTCTGGGGTGCGCCTCGCGAAAAACGAGAGGCAAATCCGCTCTGCAGAAACAGTTCCTTGAGACGGTCCAGGACATCTTCCAGGTCCAGTTCGTCCAAGGGGTTCGGGATGTAGCGGCTGTATCGGTATCTCGACATAACCCGAAAGACAGACGTCCTTGCCCGTCAGACAACTGGGCCACCGGCCGCCGCCTGTTGGTTAGTTCAGTGAACGCCGGCGCGCCAAGTCGCTGAAAACTTCCTCGGAGGGCTGCTCCACGGCTTCTTTGAAGTAGCCTCGTTCCTCGCTGCGGCTCAGTTGTCTGGTGGAACAAAGTCCTTCGAGAACGAATTCAATGGTGGCGACGGCCCTCTCGGGCTTCGACTTGGCATCGATATCCAGACGGTCCAGCAATTCTTCGACACCCTGGATCGACTCCACTTTCGCCAGGTAGTCCGAAGCCGACGTCTGGTCACCGACCCTCAACTCGCCTCCCAGTTCGAACCATTGAATGATGCGTTCAAAGTTTTCTTTGGCGAATCTTCTGCGGAATGCCTTGGCAACGGACTTCTCAACCAGCTGGCGAGCCACGGCTTCGGCGCCCTTCAGTTCGCCCTCGTATTCCAGCTCGATCTTTCCGGTGATGGCGGGTAGCGCCGCAAAGATGTCCGCCACACGAACCACCGACCGCTTCTCGGCATTGCTCAGGGCCCGACGCTCGGCATTGCTGACGCAATTCTCCAAACAGGCGATGGGAAGGCGTTGACTCACTCCGGAATGGGAGTCGATGCGCTTGTCGATGCGCCCTTCGAAAGCGATCTGCTCCACCACCTCCCTGACGAAATCGGGAATCTCCAGCGAGTCTTTTTCTCCTCGCTGCCACCAAGATTCCGCCCGGGTGATGGCGATTCCTTCGTCGAGTTCTTCCGGATAATGGGTTCTGATCTCGGATCCGATGCGGTCCTTGAGAGGCGTGACAAGCTTTCCGCGGGCCGTGTAGTCCTCCGGATTGGCGGAGAAGACCAGCATGACGTCGAGGGGCAGACGGATCGGAAAGCCTTTGATCTGGACGTCGCCCTCCTGCATGATGTTGAAGAGTCCCACTTGGATCTTGGGGGCCAGATCGGGCAGTTCGTTGATGGCGAAAATTCCCCGGTGAGCCCGAGGGATCAGACCGAAGTGGATGTTCTCGTGATCGGCCAGGTCGCGCCCGCGCCGCGCCGCCTTGATGGGGTCGAGATCTCCGATCATGTCGGCGATGGTCACGTCGGGCGTGGCCAGCTTCTCCACGTAGCGGTCCTGGCGGCGCACGGTAGCCAGGGGCAGCGAATCGCCTTCCTCGAGGACGCGCCTTCGACAACGGCCGCAGATCGGGGAAAAAGGGTCGTCGCGGATTTCACAGCCATCGATACAGTAGATTTCCTCGTCCAAGAACTCGACGAGAGCGCGCAGGATCCGGCTCTTGGCCTGTCCCCGCCGTCCCAGGAGAACCAGGTTGTGGCGAGACAGCAAAGCGTTGACGATACCCGGAACCACGGTCTCGTCGTAGCCCACAATCCCGGGGAAAAGCTCCTCTCCTCGGGCAAGTTTGGCCATCAGATTGGAACGGATTTCGTTCTTGACCGAGCGGAATGCGGGCGGTCTGGAAAGGGTTCTTTTCAGCTCGCCCAGGGTGGCCGGTCTCATGCGGCTCAGGATAGCATGAGTCGTCTTCCGTCCTCCGTCTTCTGTCTTCCGTCCTCCGTTCGCACTTCGTATCTCAAACATCGAACGTTCCCCTTCGATCGTTCGTCCATCTGCGTTTTGATGGGAGCAGGCAAGAAGAGAACGCCCGAACGAGGAGATATGCGAGATTGCGGACTCAGGAACGGAAGACGGGAGACGGAGGACGGAAGACGTTATCCGGTGCTATACTTGATTCTCAGGGCGGCGTACCCAAGTGGCTAAGGGAGAGGTCTGCAAAACCTTTATTCGCCGGTTCGAATCCG
>JBFGHF010000481.1:0-3937 GCA_041578355.1 Acidobacteriota bacterium | reverse complement strand
CGCGAACGCGCCAAGCTGCGCCTCCATCAGATCGGTTTCATTTTTCAATCCTACAACCTGGTCCCAGTGCTGAGCGCGGAAGAGAACGCCGAGTTCGTCCTTCTGCTGAGGGGCGTCCCGCCCCGGGAACGGCGGGAACGGGTGCGGGCCATCCTCAGCGAGGTGGGCATGGAAGGCCTGGAAGGGCGCCGGCCCAGCGAATTGTCGGGAGGCCAGCAGCAGCGTGTGGCGGTGGCGCGAGCCATCGCCGCCGAGCCGGCCTTGGTTCTGGCGGACGAGCCCACCGCCAATCTCGACAGTGAGACGGCCGTGGCTCTGCTCGAACTGATGGAGAGGCTCAACCACGAGCACGGGACCACGTTTCTCTTTTCCACTCACGATCCGCGGGTCATGAAAAGGGCCCACCGTCTGATTCGTCTTGTCGACGGCCGCATCGTGGAAGACCGGAAGGTAAACGGAGAATAAGAATCCCTGTGCTCTTTGTGTGCTCCGTGGTGAATCCTAATCGTATCGTCGGCGCCTTGCTCCTCTCGATACTGACGGCTGCTCAGCCCCTGGTCGCCCAGACCTGGAACTGGGGCGGGTCGGTTCGCGGCTACCAGTTCTTCCGGGCCGGAGATCTGCCCGATCTCTTCGACGTGCGGCGCGACAGCGAATTCGCCTCGCTGAGGCTGACCGTCGAGACCCAATTCAATCCTCATTTCGAAACCGAGATCCATGCCGTGGGGGACTTTCTGTCGCCTCCCACATCGGCCTCGACCAGCCTGGCAGCCGGGGCCTCCTCGGGATACCTTCCGCTCGAGGCGACGCTCAGCCGCCAGGACTACCGGCTTGCCGCGCGCTTCGATCGGCTCAACCTGAGTGTCGACTTCGACAGCTTCCGCATCGTCGCAGGCCGTCAAGCCATCAGTTGGGGGGTGACCTACTTCTGGCCGGCGCTCGATCTTTTTTCGCCTTTCGCGCCCCAGAGAATCGATCGCGACTACAAGGAGGGAGTCGATGCGGTGCGTCTGACCGTTCCATTGGGCGCCTATTCCGAGGTCCAGGTCGTCGGAGCCGCCCTGGGCGATTCCATAACCCGCGACGGTGCGGCTGCCGCCCTGGCAAGGATTCACCTCGGTCCCTTGGACGTGGGCGCCATGGGTGGGCGCTTTCACGGAGACACGGTGGTGGGCGGGTTCTTCACGGCGGGAATCTCCGGATCGGCGTTGAGAGGTGAAGTGAGTTGGACGCAGAGCCGCGACCCCCTGGAGCGGCTGCTTGGCCGCGGGCGATTCTGGAGAGCTTCTCTGGGTGTCGATCGCCAGCTCCATCCCGACGTGGGGGCAACCCTGGAGGTCTCCTACAACGGCTTCGGGGTGGGAAGCGCCGCGCTCTACCCCCTCATCTCCCAAACCCGCCGGGTCCAACGGGGCGAGATCAACGCCCTGGGGACTTTCTACAGCGGCGGGGCGCTCAACTGGGAGCTCCACCCGCTCTGGCGGCTGAGCAACGCCGTTCTAGTCAACTGGCAGGACCCGTCGCTGCTCTGGATCCCGGCGCTCGATTGGTCGGCCGGCAACAATACGTCTTTTCTCTTCGCTCTCCAGACAGGCTTCGGCGGAGGCTTCGTCGATCCCCTCGGGGTGGCCAGCGAGTACGGCCCGGTGCCGACGACGCTCTTCCTGGCGTTCAAGTTTTATTATTAGGTCTGTGGTTCCGTGGGTCTGTGGGTCGGTGGGTCTGTGGTTCCGTGGGTCCGTGGGTCTTTCACAGTTCTCATTTCTCATCTCTCACTTGCTCGTTTGCGATGTTCATCCTTCTTCCTCCGCCTTGGCGGGCCAAGGGTGAAGGGAGAGCGCCCGAACGGCCAAGTGAGGTGTGCGAGATGAGAAGTGCGAAGTTCGGGTCTGCGGGGGTCCGTGGGTCGGTGGGTACTCGGAAGACGGAAGACGCAAGACGGAAGACGGAAGACGGAGGACGCAAGACGGAGGACGCAAGACGGACTCACCCGAACGCCACTTTGTTGACTTCCTCGAAGTCTTTGGCAAAGTGGACTTCGAGGCCCTTCCTCAGATACTCGGGCAGCTTTGTGAAGTCTCCCTCGTTTTCGGCGGGGAAGATGAGTTTTTTCAGGCCGGCTCGGCGGGCGGCGATCACCTTCTCCTTGATGCCTCCCACCGGCAGCACCCTGCCTGAGAGGGTCAGCTCGCCCGTCATGGCGAGTCCCGATTGGACTGCTTTTTCCCGCACCATCGAGATGAGGGCCGTGGCCATCGTGATTCCGGCCGAGGGACCGTCTTTCGGGGTGGCCCCGGCGGGGACGTGAAGATGCACGAAGTGCTTGTCGAAAAAAGCTTTGTCGGCCTGGTAGTCCTGCAGATGCGACATCACGTAGGAATAGGCGATTTCGGAGCTTTCCACCATCACCTTGCCCAATTGCCCGGTCTGCTTGAAGCCGTTCCGCCTGGCTCTCACGGCGGTGGCTTCGATTTGCAGGGCTGCTCCCCCCAGACTGGTCCAGGCCAGCCCGGTGACCACGCCGGGAGAAGGCGCCATCACCTCGTCTCCAGTGAAGATCGGGTCTCCCAGATAAGAGACGATCTCCTTTTTTGAAATCGCAATCTTGGTTTTGGGGTTGCGCGCCAGGCGCACGGCGGCACGGCGCAGCACTTTGCGGATCTGTTTTTCCAAACCCCGCACTCCGGCTTCCCGGGCGTAACCGTTGATGATCGACTCCAGCGCCGGCTTGCGGATCGTCACCTGTCCCTTCTCGATGCCGTGGTTGGCCATGTTCTTGGGGATCAGGTAACGGCGGGCGATCTCCACCTTCTCTTCCAGGATGTATCCCGAGAGCCGGATCACCTCCATGCGGTCGAGCAGCGGGGCGGGTATCGTGTCCAACACGTTGGCCGTAGCGATGAAGAGGACGTGGGAGAGATCGAATGGCACGTCCAAATAGTGGTCGCGGAAACCGGAATTCTGCTCCGGGTCGAGAACTTCCAGCAGGGCCGAGGCAGGGTCGCCCCGGAAGGAGGCTCCGATCTTGTCGATCTCGTCGAGCATGATGACGGGATTCGACGTGCCGGCGGTCTTGATCGCCTGGATGAACTTCCCGGGCATCGAGCCGATATAGGTCCGACGGTGACCTTTGATCTCCGCCTCATCCCGCATACCGCCCAGCGAGAAGCGGTAGAATCGCCTTTTCAGGGCCTCGGCGATGCTTCGGCCGATGGATGTCTTTCCCACGCCGGGAGGCCCCACCAGGCAGAGAATCGAGCCCGCGATGTCGCCTTTCAGTTTTCCGACCGCGATGAACTCGAGAATCCGGTCTTTGACGTCGTCCAAGCCGTAGTGGTCGCGGTCCAGGACCTGGCGCGCCTTCTTCAAGTCGTAGGAATCTTCGCTGTGTTGGCCCCAGGGCAGGACCGTCAGCCAGTCCAGGTAGTTGCGAGTCACCGTGTACTCGGGGGAGTTCGGCTCCAGGACTTTGAGTTTTTCGAGCTCCTCTTCGATGGTCGTCCTGGCCTCTTCCCCCAGCTTTAGTTCGGCCAAGCGCTCGACGAACTTCTCGACCTCGGCGGTTTTGCCCTCTTTCTCGAGGCCCAACTCCTTCTTGATGGCCTTGAGCTGCTCTCTGAGAAAGAACTCCCTCTGCTGGGAGGACATCTTCTTCTCGATCTGTTCGGTGATGTCACGTTTCAGCCGGCTCAACTCCAGCTCCTTGCGGAGCAGCACGAGGACTCTGTCGATCCGTCGCCGAACGTCGAAAGTCTCGAGTATCTCCTGCAACTCGCTGCCGTCCGCGCTGGTGAGATTGGCGGCGAAATCGGCCAACTGCCCGGGATCGTCCAGAGAGGAGCGGCTCAGGAAGATCTTGATGGCTTCCGACTGCAGAGGGTCCAGCTTCACCAGTTCCTTCAGGCTGGTGATGATGGCCATCGAGTAGGCTTTCAGT
>JBFGHF010000480.1:0-3941 GCA_041578355.1 Acidobacteriota bacterium | reverse complement strand
GAATGTCCTTGATGGACTCGTAGGCCACGGCGGGGTAGGGCTTGTAATAGAACATCAAAAGGACACCGGTGACGAGCAGGATGACAAAGGCCGAAAAGCCCATGATCCCCAGCCCCCAGGTGGTGGCCCAGCGAAGAGTCCAGCGGTGCACCCGGACCGAGTGCAGGTGCAGGAAGACGTTTCCAAAGACAAAGCGCGACCGGCTGCGGTCGGTCACTGGCGGCCCCGACCGCAACGCCGACTCGCGGAAACGCCGCGGGGATAGGCGGAGGTTCCGCCAGAAGCGCTGCAGGGCTGTCTGGCGCGCTTCTGAGATCGAGGGTCTCGGGGTGCTCATGCAGGCTCCTTGGTCCCCGCCGCCACGAAAGCCCCTTCATCGACGACGACCGCTCCCCCACCCGCGCTCGTCACCCGGAGCCAGGGGAGAGGACTCGGAGCCGGTCCCTTGATCACGGTTCCGTCCGCGGCGAACACCGAGCCATGGCAGGGACAGTGAAACCCGCCGGCCTCCGGCCGGACCAGGCAGCCCAGGTGGGTGCAGACGGTGGAGATGGCGTAAACACCCTCCGCATCTCGAAAGAGCGCCACCGGACGCCCCGCCGGCTGGAAAGCCTGACCTGACGCCAACGACTCGGGCAGCTCCACCTGAAACCTCTTGGAGGGGGTGGGAAGCACCGCCGCCCGGGGGAGGCGCAGGGCTCCGATCAGAGCCACCACGCCAGCGGCCACGGCGCTCCAGATTGCGGCCAAGCCCAAAAGGTCGCGACGCGCCACCGGCTCGGGATCCAACCTGGACCGCTTGGACAGAGACTCCGGCAAGGTCGAGCTCATGATCTTCTCCAGCAACTTCGGGTGAGCAGCCGCTCCATGACGATTGCGTCGACGGGACATCGCATCACGCACAAGGCGCAGCGGATGCAGCGGTCTTCGTCTTTGAGAATGGCCGAATTCTCGTCCGGGTCGGCGCCGACGCCCAGAGTCTTCTCGATCAGCCCGCTCAGCGGTCCGCCCCCCGAAAGTCCCGACAGCGGGACCAACTTCAGGCACTGAGTCGGACAAACCTCGACACAACCGCCGCAGAGCACGCAGCGAGTTCCGTCGAAGACCGGAGTGACCCCGCAGTCGAGACAGCGGCCCGCCTCCAGGCGGGCCTGGAGTTCCGTGTAGCCGAGTTCCACCTCCAGGTCGGGCCGGTTCAGCCGCTCTCGCGGACTGCGATTCGGAATCGCCTGGCGCGGCCTTGTCTCGTAGCCGGTTTCGCGGTTGTAGAGAGGCAACTGCAGGTGGACGTCGGTCGCGTGGGGCCGGAGTTCCGTACCCGTCAAGTAACGGTAGACCGACCGGGCCGCCTTTTTGCCCGAGGCCACCGCGTCGATGAGCAGTCGTGTTCCGTGGGCCAGGTCTCCGGCAACGAAGACACCCTCGCCGCTGCTTTGCAGGGTTTCGGGGTCGGTTCGTATCCAACCCGGACGGAATTCTTCGATGTCCTCGCCTCCCTGGCGGAGGAACTCCAAGTTGGTCGCCTGCCCCACTGCCAGAAGCACCGTGTCACAGTTCTGAAAGATCTGCTGATCTTCGTCGAAGCGAGGTGCGAATCGACGCTGCTCGTCATAGACTCGAAGGCAGCGCTGGAACTCGACTCCGCGGACCGATCCGTCCAGATTCCGCTCGATGCGCAACGGACCCCAGCCGTTGAGCCGATCGATTCCCTCCTCTTGTCCCTCCAAGATTTCGATCGTGTCGGCAGGCATCTCCTCGAGCGTTTCCAGCGAAGCAAGGGTCACTCGACGCGTCGTCGCCAGCCGCCGTGCCGTCCGCGCCGCATCGTAGGCGGCTTGCCTTACCACAGTGCGCGCCACGTCGTAGGCAACGTTGCCGCCTCCGATCACCAATACGTCGCGACCCAGCCCGACATCCTCCCCCAGGGCCACAGCCCGCAGCAGGTCGACACCCCCCAGGACGCCGGGACCCGACTCGCCGGGAAGCCCCAGGCCGCGGGAGCGCTTGGCTCCCACGGCGATGATCACGGCGGCGAACTGTTTGCGGATCTCGGCGAAGCCGATGTCTCTGCCCACCTCCACGCCGTAGCGGATTTCCGTTCCCAGCGCTTCGATGACCTCGATTTCGCGTCGGATCAGTTGGCGCGGCAGGCGGTATGCGGGCACGCCGACTCCGAGCATTCCGCCGGGCACCCGCTCCAGTTCGAAGACCACCGGCCGAAAGCCCAGCAGCGCCAGGTCGTGTGCCGCCGAGAGTCCGGCAGGACCACCGCCGATGATGGCGACAGCTTCTCCGTCGCCTTTTTCGAACCGTCCCTCGACAGCTCCCCGAATCACAGCCGCCATGTCTTCCGCCTTGGGTGAAACCGGAGGCAGAAAGTCACGGACCGAGTTGAGCACCGTGGCGGCTCCCCGGCTTTCCACACCGAATCGCTCGCAGACAAACCTCTTGAGCGCCCGGATAGCGATGGGGAGATCATCACCCAGGTAGTTGCCGTCGGCGTCGGCTCGGGGGATCTTGCCGCGCCGGCAGGCGGCTTCACAGGGTGCTCCACAGATCCGGCCGCAAATCGACGCAAAGGGATTGGGGGCCCGGGCAATCAGGTAAGCCTCTTCGTAGCGGCCCTCGGCGATGGCCCGCACATAACCTCGAGCGTCGGTCCCCACGGGACAGGCTTGTTGGCAAGGAATCAGGTCGCGGTAGTAGTCATTACCCGGCAGCTCGACGTTGAGCTGCGCCGCTGTTTCGGAGTTCCCTGCCCTTGCCACGAGGCCTCCAATCCAGAAAACCCTTGCGGAAACCCGCTTAATACGATATATAATATCTGAATTATCTGGATATGCAACAATTTTTTCTGGTTTCTCGGATCGAGCGGTGGTTGGTCGTCGCCGGCGAATCTCGATGGCGATTCCCCCCGGGTCGAACCAGCCACTCTGAATCGGGATTGCCTTCGGTAACGAGAAACGAAAGCTTTTCTTCAGAAGTCAGTATGAGGGAATAAACTCGGGTTTCGAAAGATGCTTACAGCGACTTCGGAACTGGCCGCGCGAGCGCTTCTTTTCGTCGCCCTCAACGGCGAAGAGAAGCCGCTTTCGCCGCGCCACATCTCGGCACGCCTGGACTGCTCGCCGACCTACCTCGCCAAAGTTTGCGGTTCGCTTTCGCGGGCAGGCATCCTCCGTTCGATCCGCGGAGTCAACGGCGGCGTGGTCCTGGCCCGGCCACCGGAGCAAATCAATCTGCTCCAGATCTGCGAGGCCTGCCAGGGGATCTTGATCGCCAATTACTGCGAGACCATCCAGGATCACGGCAGCAGCGTCTGCTCTTATCACCAAGCCATGCTGGAGCTTCACGAAGTCACAGTGCAGACGCTCTCAAAATGGACGCTCCGCGACTTGATGACCTGCCCCATGAAATCGCCCGGCGGCGAACAGAAACTGGTGTGTCGGATGTTCCACGAGTAGGCGGCCGACCGATGGAACGAAGCACGAGCCATAGCGAGCAGCACGCCTGAGTTGCAGCTTTCCCAGGGAGCGGCCCGGAGACCGTAACGCGGGCTTTCGTCTCCCACATGCTCGAGAAGGTGATAACTTAGTGACGATGCCAAAAAGAGCCTCCGCCCTCGCCGATGCGTTTCTCGAAGATCACCGCCACTTGACCCGAGGCTTGACCCGCCTGCTGGAGGCGCTCCGTGAGGATGATTTCGAAGGAGCGGCGCGGATTGCTCAGGAACTGGATCGCGTCGTGGGTCCGCATATGCAGTTCGAGGAAGAAGTCTTCTATCCCATGCTGGCCGAAAGGCTGGGCCGCGGTTTCGCGGGCCGACTTTACGGCGAGCACGCGCTGGGGCAGCAGGCTGTACGGAAGATCAAAGCCCTGCGGCCGGAGCAAATCGACTCGGCGCTGCGCCAAGAGCTCATCGCCGCTCTCTCCAAGACCTT
>JBFGHF010000479.1:0-3960 GCA_041578355.1 Acidobacteriota bacterium | reverse complement strand
GGTCTGTGGGTCTGGGGGTCTGGGGTCGGTGGGTCCGTGGGTCCGAGCTTCGTACTTCTCATTTCTCACATCAGACTTTCCACTTCGCGATGTTCGCGCTTCGCAGTTCCAATGCCCGGCGGCAAAGGGCGAAGGGGGAACGCCCGAGGTTCCAAGTGAGAGATTCGAGATGCGAAGTGGGAACCGGGTCTGGGGTCGGTGGGTCCGTGGGTCGGTGGGTCCGTAGGTCTTCACGCTGAAAGCGTGACAGGTTCAGCACGGGGTAAGCCCGCCGTAGCCTTGGCGACGGTGGGCGCCACCCCGGGTACACGGCCCCAACGACACCAACACTGAAAGCGTTGCACATCGGGACGCAGGAGACCGTGGGGCCGTGGCTCCGAGCGTCGTACTTCTCATTTCTCACATCTGACGTTTTACTTCGCGATGTTCGCACTTCGCAGTTCCAATGCCGGGCAGGAGCCCGAAGCCGAAGCCTGCGGCCCCCCGACCCCCTATCCCTAGAACTTCGAAGGGTCGAGAAGCTAGAATGAGAGGAGTGGTGAACGGGGCCGAGAACTCGTTCCGGATGCTACCCTTCGCGCCGCTGCGGCCGCCTGAAACCCTTGGACATGCGGCCCTGTCGGCCGAAAGAAGGTGAGGACACCCAATGGGGCTTTGGCTCATTCGAAATCTGTTCGCCCTGATTTTCACGGCTGCCACGTTCTTCCTCAGGCCATTTAACATCAACCCGCAAACCGCTTTATTCGTAGGCATTTTCCTCTCTTTGACAATCATCGCCTTCGAGATGAACGTCCGTTCGGCTTCCTTGAAGACTCTGATCGGGGCCGCCCTGGGGTCCATCCTGGGAATCATCGGTGCGACCCTGATCAGTCTGATCATCGACAACATGTCCTTTCTGTCGCCGAACACATCGACGTTTCTGCAGGTCCTCATCCTGGCCACGATGACCTATGTGGGCTTTGTGATGGGTATCAGCAAGGGGGACCTGCTCAATCTCAGCTTCGGAGGGCTGTTCAAAGACCGGGGACGAGACCGGACCGCCAAAATCCTCGACACCAGTGTCATCATCGACGGCCGGATCGCAGATGTCGTCGAGACCGGATTCCTAGAGGGTCAGCTGATTCTGCCCGAGGTCGTCCTGCGTGAACTGCAGTTGGTGGCCGATTCGCCGGATTCGATCAAGAGAAACCGCGGCAGACGCGGGCTCGACATGTTGCAGCGTATCCAGAAGAAGTCCCATGTAAAAGTCCAGATCGTGGAAGACGAGTATCCCGAGATCAAAGCGGTTGATTTGAAACTGATCGAAGTCGCTCGAGCCACCGGCGCCAAAATTGTGACCAACGACTTCAACCTCAACAAGGTGGCTCAACTCCGCGGGGTGGAGGTCCTCAACATCAACGAGTTGGCCAATTCACTCAAACCCGTGGTCCTGCCCGGCGAGGGAATGCGGGTCTTCATCCTCAAAGAGGGCAAGGAATACAACCAGGGGGTCGCCTACCTCGATGACGGCACCATGGTGGTGGTGGACAATGCCCGCCGCATGATCGGGAAGACGATCGATATCCAGGTGACCAGCGTTCTGCAGACCACTGCGGGCAAGATGATCTTCGGGAAATATCCGGCCGCCGAACAGCATCCCAGTGAATACGCGGAAGAGAAAGTCTCCCGAATGTGATCGGTCTCATCCTGGCCGCAGCCGGTGCGGGGACCCGCTTCGGGGCGGCCGCTCCCAAGCAATTTCTGACCATCGACGGCAAACCTGTCTATCTTCATTCGCTGGAGAAGCTGGCTGTGTACTGCGACCGTTTGGTCGTGGTGGTGCCCGCGGATTGGGAGGAGCGGATCGGCTCAGAGTTGGCGGGACATCCTCTCTTGAAGGGGGCGCGAGTGGTGTCAGGCGGTGAGTCCAGGCAAGCCTCCGTCTATTCGGGACTGCGACGCCTCGGTGAAATGAAATTTGTCTTGGTGCACGATGCGGCGCGGCCCTGGATTTCGGATGGTCTGATCGAGCGAGTCTTGCGGGGAGCGCGAAAAACCGGGGCCTGCATTCCCGCGCTGCCGGTCGGCGAAACCGTCAAGCAGGTGACTGCGGACGGCCACGTTCTCAAGACCCTCGACCGTTCGCGATTGCGGCTGGCGCAGACGCCTCAAGCCTTCGAGTACGAGATCCTGATGCGGGCCTTCGAAAAGGCCGCCGCCGACGGTTATGAAGGGACGGATGAAGCGGCCTTGGTGGAGCGCCTGGAGCGGAAGGTCCTGGTTGTGGAAGGAGATCCCGGCAATCTCAAGATTACCTGGCCGGGTGATGTGGAGGGGGCGGCCGTAATTGCTTCGCCAACCCGGGAAGCCTGAAGGTGGCGCAGGCATCCTGCCTGTGCGAGACAGAGCCGCGTTCGTGAGAACGCGGACAAGGTGCAGCGGGGTTTGTCTTCGTTCTCACGAACGAAGCTCTGTCAGGGTGGCCGGCCCTGGATTGGGTGGCGAGCGGAGATTGAAATGAGGCGCCTACAGCAATGAGGAATCCCTACCGGGTCGGGATCGGGTTCGATTTTCATCCCTTCCGAGAAGGCCGAAAACTCCTCTTGGGGGGTGTTGAAATCCCACATTCTTCGGGTTTGGATGGTCACTCGGATGCGGACGTCCTGTTGCACGCCGTGGCCGACGCTTTGCTCGGTGCCGCCGGCATGAAGGACATCGGCACCTATTTTCCGGACGAGGATCCGCGTTATAAAGACGCTTCCAGCTTACAGCTGTTGGAGAAGGTTTACCGCCTGGTGCGGGGGAAGGGCTTTCGAGTCGGGAATCTGGATCTGGTCGTAATCGCCGAGCAACCGCGCGTGAAACCTTATGTCGAAGCCATCGAGGCGAACTTGGCCCGACTCCTCTACCTCGATTCCGGCCGAATCGGGGTCAAGGCCACGACCATGGAGGGTAGGGGCGTGATCGGCAGGGAGGAGGGAATCGCCGTCCAGGCGGTGGCCCTGCTTTACGCGGACTGAGCTCCGCGTCCTCCGCCGTGTTTCCGGAGGATGGGAAGGGACAAGTACGTGATCGAAGTCGATGAGATGGTCCTCGAGCGAGCGCGCGAGGTTGCCCGCGAATCCGCTCTTGAAGCGGGCCGCTTTCTGTTGCAGAATCTGCGCACCGATTTCCGGGTCTCCAAAAAAGGTCGAATCGATCTGGTTACGGAGATGGACTTGCGCTCGGAGGAGATGATCGTCCGCCGGATTCGCAGCGAATTCCCCGATCATCGAATCCTGGCCGAGGAGCAGGGGGAGCGCGGCGAATCCTCCTGGAAATGGATCATCGATCCCCTCGACGGAACCACCAACTATGCGCACGGCTACCGGTTCTTCTGCGTTTCGATCGCGCTCGAAGCCGACGGAGAGGTGTTGCTCGGAGCGGTTTACGACCCGGTCACGGGCGAACTTTTCGAAGCGGCCAAAGGAGAGCCGGCGACACTCAACGGGAAAGTGATCGGTGTGTCGACGGAAAGGGAACTGGGTGAGAGTCTGCTCTGCACCGGGTTTTCCTACAAGAGCGAAGCGATGCGGCGCAACCTTCGCCATTTCGAAGAGTTTCTCCTGTCAGCCCGCGCGGTGCGCCGCGACGGCTCGGCGGCACTCGATCTTTGCTATTTGGCGTGCGGCAGATTCGACGGCTTCTGGGAGATCGCGCTCAACCCCTGGGACGTGGCCGCGGGAAAGCTGATAGCGGAACGCGCGGGCGCCAGGGTGAGCCGCTTCGATGGAATGGACTGTTCGATTTACGACGGAGAAATCCTGGCCAGCAACGGGCGGATTCACGAGCAGATGACCGAATTGTTGAAAAGCGGATGACGAATCGTCGCTCGGATCGCGCATCGACAACCATGTCAGAGCTTCGTTCGTGAGAACGAAGGCAGACTCCGCTACCATTTTTTGTCCGCGTTCTCACGAACGCGGCTCCGGCAGAGCTGCC
>JBFGHF010000478.1:0-3970 GCA_041578355.1 Acidobacteriota bacterium | reverse complement strand
TTTGCGCAGCAGGTGGACATCCCGATCTGAGATGTGTCGCCGGTCGCTGCGAAGGTGGACCGTGATTCCGTCCGCTCCCGCCAGTTCGGCCAAGAGGGCTGCCGCGACGGGATCGGGCTCGGGCGCGCGGCGAGCCTGACGGATGGTGGCGACGTGGTCGACGTTGACACCCAGTTTGGTCATTCAATCCCCCTATCGGGAAGTCCGAGAAGAAACACAGCGAAGAACCCGGCGCGGACGCTGAGCCACGCGGAGGCTAGTCCCCTTGGAAATGATAACGTCCCCTGTGGCGCTTGATCAAAATGCGGGCAAGATCCCAGATCATGCGCGAGCCGTCGCGAATGAAACGCACTTTGCTGGCTTCATCGTGCCGCCACACCACGGGCACTTCGCGGATCTGCAGGCCCCGTTCACGGGCGATCAGAAGCAATTCCACATCGAACCCGTAGCGGCTGGTGTCGAGGCTCTCGAAGACCTCGCGACAGGCTTCCATGTCGAAGAGCTTGAAGCCGCATTGTGTATCCCGAAAAGGCAGCCCGACAAACCAACGGATCAGAAGGTTGAAGAACTTACCCGAGTACTCCCGCAGCCACGACTGATGGACCTCGATCACCGATCCCTCGATGTCCCGCGACCCGATGGCCATCTGCGACTCGCCTCCGACCACGAAGGGCTCCAGCTTTTCGAGCTCCTCGACCGGCGTGCTCAGATCTGCGTCGGTGAGCAGGGCGTACCGTCCCTGGCTTTCGAGAACGCCTCGGCGAACACTGTACCCTTTTCCGCGATTCACTTCGTTTCGAAGTACGCGAATCGAACCCGGTGCGCGCCGGGCTCCCCATTCCGCCGCCAAGGCAACGGTGTCGTCGCTGGATCCGTCGTCGACGACGATCAGCTCGAAGGCGGTCCGCCGCCCCGACAAATAGTCGGAAATGGTGTCCAGAGTCGAGCCCAGCCTGGCTTCCTCGTTGAAAGCCGGAATGACAACCGTGAGAAAGGGGCGGCTCATTGGAGGCAGCGGCGCACTTGGTCGATTCGCTCCACGCTCTTGGATTGACCCAGGGCGACCAAGACGTCGAAGAGTCCCGGGGCGACCCCTTTGCCCGTGAGGGCGACCCGCACGGCGCCGATGAAGGCCCCGGTTTTCAAGCCGTGCTGAGCCGCGATGGCGCGCAAAATGCGCTCCGTGCTCTCGAGAGTGAACTCGTCCACCGTCGAGTAGGCTTGGATCAGTTGGCTCAGACCCGTGACCATCCGTTGCTTCTCCCGCGGGTCGCTGATTTTCAGGTATTTGTTGACGGGCTCGGTCTCGTAGACGAAGTCGTCGGTGAAAAAAGCCCGTCCGTAGTGGGCGAAATCGTGGAGTGTTCGGACGCGCGGCTTGAGCAGGCCGATGACGTGGCGAAACCAGATTCGCCTCTCCCGGCCCAGGCTCGCGTCCCACAACTCGGCTTTTTCGAGGACATCCCTCACCGCCTGCTCCAAGTCTTCGGCAGGGAGACGGCCGATCCACTTGCCATTCATCCACTCGAGCTTCTGGGAGTCGAAGACGGCATCGGCCTTGTTGACCCGATCCAAAGTGAAGGCATCGCTGAGTTCGTCGAGAGTGAAGAACTCCCTGTCGTCGCCGGGCGACCAGCCCAACAGGGCCAGGTAGTTGAGCAGTGCCTGGGGCAGGACCCCCTGGTCCCGGAACTCCAGTACCGAAGCAGCTCCATGGCGCTTGCTGAGTCGTTTGCGGTCGGGTCCCAGAATCAGCGGAAGATGGGCGAAGTCGGGGATCGGGGCACCCAAAGCTTCAAAAAGCAGAATGTGTTTGGAGGTGTTCGAGATGTGGTCCGCCCCGCGGATGACGTGACTGATCTCCATCTCGATATCGTCGCAAACGACCGAAAGATGATAGGTGGGAGTCCCGTCGGCGCGCAGGACGACGAAATCGTCCAACTCGCTGCTCTGGACTTCCACCCGACCGAAAACCAGATCCTCGAAACCGATCACCCCCCGTCCCTCCGGAATCCGCAAACGGACCGCCGCTTCCTCTCCGGCTTCGCGCCGGGCGGCCGACTCGGCGGCGCCCAGGTCGCTGCAGCCGGCTGCGCAACCTCCACCCTGAAAGGCGCTGTCGTTCTCGGCGGATGTGTCTGCGGCGGTGCAAAAGCAGTGATAACACGCCTTCTCCGAGAGCAACCGTTGGGCTCTGTCCCGATAGCGATCCAAGAATCCGCTTTGCAGCAGAGGGCCCTCGTCCCAGGCCAGTCCGAGCCAGGACATCGATTCAGTGATGACATCGATCATCTCAGGGCTGGAGCGCTCGGCGTCGGTGTCTTCGATGCGAAGAATGAACGTGCCTTGGTGGTGTCGGGCGAAAAGCCAATTGAAGAGAGCCGTCCGAGCGCCGCCGATATGGAGCGATCCCGTGGGACTCGGGGCAAAGCGAACGCGAACCGACTTCTTCATGAGACGGGCCGATTATAGTCGAGACGGCGGGAGGTTCGAAGGCCGGCCGGTCTGGACGCCGAACCGGGAGCTAAGCAAACCGATGAGGATTCAGGTTTTGAAAGGCGCCGCCGTGCTTTCTGGCTGACGCTTCGGGCACTGCTGAACCTGAACCGTTTCCTCGGTTCTACCCTCCAACATTACGATACAATTCTGTCTGGAATCATCCCCGGGAGGCGAGACACGGTGAAAAATCTTTTCTGGATTCTACTGATCGTCTTCTTGCTGGGACTCGGCGGGGCGGCTCAGACCGATCCCGTTTTCCGCGTCCGCAGCGAGCTGATTCCCGTTTACGTAACGGTGACGGACGGGAAGGACCGTCCCGTTCGGCAGCTGACCGCTTCTGATTTTCGGATCTTCGAGAACGGAGTCGAACAGACGGTGGAGCTCTTCGAAGAGCTGCAATGGCTCTCGCCGGGACGCACCTCGCGGCCTCCCAATCCGCACTCAGCAGAGGACGAAAAGGGGGAAGCAGCTGAAGCCGTGGAAGCCGCAAACGAGCCGCCGATGGCGAGAATCGCTGAGCACCGCTTCGTCGTGATCCGCTTCGACGGCCTGATCGGAACCCATTATTCGAACGGGCGTTACGGCGTCGGGTACGACCAGGAGGCGGGACCGGCCGGCGGTTTCCGCCGCACTCACCTGACGGCGCGGGACGTCAAGCGCGCTCAAGCGGCGGCCCGCGAATTCGTGAAATGGATGGATCCGGAAAACGACTACGCGGCGGTTTCCTGGAGCAATCTGATTTCCGAATTCAGCAGAGACCGAGAGCGGCTTTTGGAGTTGATCGACATGATCACCCCCGGCAAGACCGAGCAAATCGGAGCCGATCTCAACGTGGCCGCCGAGGCTTGGACCGAAGAATCCACCGAAACCCTGCCCGCCGCCACCCGGGCGGACGGCAACGCTGCTGCCGTGCTCTCCGCCAACGACAGCTATGCTGACATCTTCGATCCGATTCCCACTCAGGACGCTTTCTTTTCGGAGACCAGGCAGTTGACGGTGAGCAGTCACCTCGAGGTCTCCGACCTGGTGAGCCGTCTCAAGCACCTCCGGGGTCGCAAAGTCTTGCTCTTCTTTGGAGACGGGCTCCCCGAGGTGTCGAGAGAAGACAAGAACCTGCGCCGCTTCGACCCGCGTTACAACGCCCGGGTGTTCAACGATGCCGGCTTCACCGTTTACGCGCTCAGTCCGCGAGGCATGACGACTTCGGCTCCCTACATTCCCATGCACCGCTCCGCGATTCGCGGCGCCAGCTACAGTCCCCGGGCCCGCTCTCAGGCCGTGTTCCACATCCCCTCCAACTCGGGTCTGGACAACATTTATCTGCGGCGCTGGACCGAGACCACCGGTGGCAAGGCCTATTACAACCGAAACAACCTCGAGAAAGGCGTCCGGGAGGCCCTCGACAGCCTCTCCCACTCCTATCTCTTGGCTTATCGCTCCACCTCCCCGGAGCCCGACAGCAAATACAGGC
>JBFGHF010000477.1:0-3977 GCA_041578355.1 Acidobacteriota bacterium | reverse complement strand
CGGTCCCACCCCAGATAGGAAAAAACCAGCAGCATCATGGTGGCGCTGAAGGCGGAGAGCGGGTGCGCCGTACGGGGGGCGGGCTCAGCCAGGTCCGGCGGCTGCAATTCGCCTGAAAAGGCGATCGCCAGCCCCGCCACCGCCAAAACCAGGATGCCCAGCAGTTTGACCAACGTCGAGACCTTTTGGAAGGCGCTGGCGCGCTCCACGCCCAGGTAGTTGAAGGTCCCCAGCAAAGCGATCACTCCGAGGGCCACGAGGATCTTCTGTCCATCGGTCAGCGGGAAGAAATGACCCAGGTAATCCGCCGCCACCAGCGACAGCCCCGCCGCCGGGCTGGTGCGGATGATGAGCAGCTGCGACCAGCCGAAGATAAATCCCGCGAAGGGCCCGAAGCTTCGGGTGATGTAGGCGTATTCGCCCCCCGTGTCGGGCAGGCGCGTCCCCAACTCGGCATAAATGAGAGCCCCGAGGAAGGCGAAGACGCCGACCAAGGCCCAAAGGGCCATGACGACCGCCACCGACGACTGGTACTCGGCGATCAGTCCCGGTGTGGAGAATATGCCGACGCCGATGGTGATCCCCACCAGTAAGGCGACACCGTCGCTCACGCCCAGGGTGCGCTTGAGCTTGCCGGTCGTCGGCTCGGGATGACCGCTCAGAGTATCCGCCTTTCACGTCGCATCCGCTCAGGGTCGCGGCTCGTCAGGGAGAAAGTCAAGGGGGGTTGAGTCCCTCTGCGCGGGAACGCTTGCCGACGAGGTATCGAAAAAGGTGCCGCCTGTCCGCCCTTCTTCCAACTCTCTCCTCATGAACAGGTCGGTTCCTGTCTTCACAAAGACGAGGCGGCGGCTCCCGCTGCCGCACTCCAGGGCTTTCGCGCTGTCAATCCGCTTTTTCGACACCCCCAGACCCACGGACCCAGAGACCCACAATCCGTTGTACACTGAAGCCGTCGGAGAAGCCATGAACCCGCGGTTCAATCATCCCGGACGCTACTGGCACGTCCTGGACGACGGGCGCATCCAGTGTGACGTCTGTCCTCGCTATTGCAAGCTCAAGGACGGGCAGAGGGGACTCTGCTTTGTCCGGGCCCGCGAAGACGACCGGATCGTCCTGACCACCTACGGGCGATCGAGCGGTTTCTGTGTCGATCCGATCGAAAAAAAGCCTCTCAATCATTTCCTGCCCGGCAGTTCGGTACTCTCGTTCGGCACGGCGGGATGCAATCTGGCCTGTAAGTTCTGTCAGAACTGGGACATCAGCAAATCAAGGGAAATCGACACGCTGGCCGACCAGGCCTCGCCGGAAACCATCGCCCGTGCCGCCAAACGTCTGGGCTGCAAGAGTGTGGCCTTCACTTACAACGACCCCGTGATCTTCCTCGAATACGCGATAGACGTCGCTCAGGCCTGCCGAGAAGAGGGCATCCATCCCGTGGCCGTTACGGCGGGGTATATCTGCGACGAGCCGCGTCGTGAATTCTATCGCTACATGGACGCAGCCAACGTCGACCTCAAGGCGTTCACCGAGGATTTTTACGGCAAGATCTGTGCGGCGCATCTGCGGCCGGTCCAGGACACTCTGGTTTACCTCAAGCATGAGACCGACGTCTGGTTCGAGATCACCACTCTGCTCATCCCGGGGGAAAACGACTCGGACGAAGAGATCCGGCAGGAGTCGCAATGGATTATGGAGAATCTGGGACCGGACGTCCCCCTCCATTTCACCGCCTTCCATCCCGACTGGAAGATGCTCGACAAACCTCACACGCCGCCCCGAACCTTGACCCGGGCGCGCCGCATAGCAAGAGAGGCCGGTCTGCACTACGTCTACACCGGAAACGTCCACGACAAGCAGGGTGGCAGCACCTATTGCCACCACTGCGGGGGGACCTTGATCGGCCGGGATTGGTACGTGCTCGGCACCTGGAACCTGTCGGCCCAAGGCCACTGTCTGGAATGCGGAACTCCCTGCAGCGGGGTTTTCGACGGCCCGCCGGGGCACTGGGGTGCGCGCAGGCTGCCCGTGCGGCTGGCGGATTTCGGGTAGGCGAGCCAGGATTGCCGCGCTTTCGCCCGAGCGTCAAGCACATCCAGAGCCCGGGAGCGCCGCCCGGGGTAAAGGGCGACGTTCCTTGAATCTGCGGCGATTTCCAGAGCGGCGCCAAGGCGGGACAATCCAGCACACGGCGAGCCGGCGAGCGGACTTTCAAAACCCTCCGACGACCTCAACGACTTTACCGACCGATTTCCAACCCCGCCATCCTGGAGGTGATGCGCTGAAAACTCGGACGCCTTCTCGGAGCGGATTTGCAGTGAATCGGCTCGCCTTGACGGAGCTGCGCCGGCGGGTGCGCGGCACAGGGCCCGCTGCAGCAGATGGGCGACTCCGCCGGCGGCCACCGCTGCAGTCCCCTGGCCGATCGCCCAGATTTGCCGGATCCGGCCGGACCGCAGTCCCTCGATCACTTCGGCCGGAATGGTGTCAGGACCGAGCGTGATGCGCGCCCGGTCTGAGCCTCGGCAGTCGATCTTGCCTCTGATGGTCCTCCGGGCGCTCTGCACCGACTCCCGGATCTCTTTGAGAAAGAAGTGTGGATAGGGGCCACGGTCAATGTCACGGGTGGTGATCTCGGCGGTCTGCCATCTTTGCGGAGAAGGGGCGCCACTACCGGTCTTTGCGAGAAGCGCCAGCCGGGCGCTGTCCCCGGCCGGGCACAGCGAGAAGAGCTCCCCTCGAGGAGATTTCTCGCCTTCGGCTTTCAAGTAGAGCGAGGAGAGCTCGATCACGCCATACATTTCCGAGGCAACCGCCATCGACTCCTTACCGTCGCCGAAGAAGAGGGCCTGCCCGCTCCCTTTCTGGGCAAACAGAACCTGATCGTGGGCGGCCGACATCAGGCCGATGGCCATGGAGCCTTCAAACTCTTCCACTGCCCGCTCGAAGGCCCCGTCCAACTCACCCGTCCGTTCGAGGTGGTGCGCCACCACGATCGGGATGATCTTGGCGTCGGTCGTGATCCGGGGATCGATCTCCAGGCCCCTGTCCGTCACATAGCGCTGCCGCAGGTCGTGATAGTTGTCGATGTCGCCGTTGAGGACCGCCACCAGGGCCCCCTGGCTGTGGGGGAGCGGCCGCCCCCCTTCGAGAACCCCGCTGTCGACCGGGTGTGCATTGCCTTCGGAGATGACGCCGTTGGAAGCCCAGCGCGTGTGCGCCAGGTAGCGGAATCGGGGTCCGGGAGACTGGAGGAGGTCCTGAAGCAGACGGTCCCCTTTCAGGGCTTGGCGGAGGGTGGCCACGTTGTCACCCATCTTGCCGACTTCGGCGGCCACTTTGTGGATGAAGAGCAGAGTCTGCGGAGCTGCGGCGGACCGGGCAACGGCGCGCTGACCGAGCAGCGGGTCGATCCGTGACTCCAAGTCGCTGCGGCGTCCACTTTGCGCGTCCAGCCAGGTGTCGAGATCGCCGGGACTGGCAAAGCTGGCGTAGACGGCCAGCCCGGCCGAATCCCGGCCGCGGACTTCGAGCCGGTCGAGGCTGCGCAGGATCAGATTCAGTTCGTAGCCTCGCGCCAGCGCGCGGGCGGAGTTCTCGGCAATCAGATCCCGAATCGGGCCGAGGTTGCCCAGAATGTCCTGGCGGATCTGCCAAACCAGGTCTTTGCCGGCCACGACAACCTGGTTGTGCGCCTCGCTTCGAAACTCGAGCGACTCGAGGCGCTCCACCCAGCGGGCGAGCCGGTCGGCTGATCCTCCCAGACGGCCCTCGATCTCCTGATCCTGCAGAGCTGCCAGGACTCCCGAACGGCGCACCCAGGACCTGGCGGCGGTCCCGGCCGCCTCGAGCAGGGTTCGCGTCTTCAGAGGGTCCGAACCGGGCGAACCCAGTAGCCTCTCCAGGGCTTCGAAGAGGATTTCGGAAGGGGGGTCAGCGAGATGTTGACTCGAGACCAGTGTAGCGATTCCACACAT
>JBFGHF010000476.1:0-3983 GCA_041578355.1 Acidobacteriota bacterium | reverse complement strand
TCCCCGAGTCAATCGGTCCACCGGTGCTTTAGGGTGTTCTCCCGCTGTTTTTAGGGTGTTTCCCTCATTGTCCCTTGCCCGCCTGCGGGTCCATTCTATGCGGGACAGGTGCTGGATACCCTCGGCGCCATGGATGGCTGGTCCGCCGATCGTCTGAACGAGCGATGGACAAGTGAGCGGGCCAAGCCACCCTCAAAGCGAGGTAAGGATCCAGTCGGCAAGCCCATCTTCTGAATCGGGCTTGTGCGGGCTGGTTCCGGGGGAGGTTTCCTGCCCGGCCTCCCCCGGGGCTCGCCCGCTGCCGTGACGATCCGCGCAAGCGCGATCCACTTGGTTAGTCAATCATCGGAGATTGCTAACCCCGAAAGGCTTTGTGCCGCTTCGAGCCGAGACCTCCTTATGCTCCCCTGAGGCCGGAGCGGCACAATCCCCGCTGGCCGGAATCTTTCGTATCAAATCTCCCCCATCGAGTGCGCCCTTTTCCTGTCCCGCTGCCCCCGGCTCTGAGCCCACGCCTATGCTATTTTGAGGTTTCCGATTGTTCCGGAGAGCTAGCTCCCGAAACGGGGACGCGGAGACCATCTTCGAGTCGGATCTTTCCCGTCCCCCTCCATCTGGTGACGAGCATTGAAGACGACAGATTCGACCGGATCATCGACTCATCCGGCCATCCGCTGCCGCGGGCTTTTCAAGATCTATCGGACGCGAAAAGAAAGTGTGGAAGCCTTGCGAGGGCTCGACCTGACTGTTGAACGGGGACAGTGCCTCGGCCTGCTGGGTCCGAACGGTGCGGGCAAGACCACCACGGTGGAGATTTTCGAGGGCCTTTTGGAGCCCACTTCGGGCAGCGTGGAGGTCCTGGGCTCGCGTTGGGGCGAAGGGTCCGATCACCGGCTCCGCCAGCGCATCGGAATCACCCTGCAGGAAACCCGCTTCCAGGAGAAGCTCAGCGTGCTGGAAGTTCTGCGGCTGTTCCGCAGCTTCTATGACCAGGGAATCGCCCCCGAGCAAGCCATCCGACTCGTGGAACTCGAAGAAAAGAGCGGATCGTGGGTCCGCGAGCTGTCGGGAGGCCAGAGGCAGAGACTGGCGGTCGCCAGCGCTCTGGTGGGCGAGCCGGAACTGCTCTTTCTCGACGAGCCCACCACCGGGCTCGACCCGCAGGCCAGGCGCAAGCTCTGGGAGGTGGTCGAGACCCTCAAGCAACAGGGCCGCACCATCATTCTCACCACTCATTACATGGACGAGGCGGAACGGCTCTGCGACCAGGTGGCGGTCATCGATCACGGCAAGGTGATCGCCGAGGGCTCCCCGCGGGAGCTGATCTCGAATCTGGGCGGCCAGCACGTGATCGAGTTCAGTCTGGAATCCCACGCGGACGGACATCCGGAGCCGTCCGACTTTCTCGGCGTCGACTCGGTGAGCCGGGTCAACCGCGAGTCGGAAAACTTTCTTTTGAGCGTCACCGAACCCCATCTTTCCGTCCCGTCGTTGCTCGAACTTCTGCGCTCCCGTGAGATGGCGTTGAAGAGCCTGTCGACCCGCCATGCCAATCTGGAAGACGTTTTCGTAAGTCTGACCGGGAGACACCTTCGAGATGCTTGAACGCACGCCCATTCTGCAGTTGATCGCCTGCAATATCAAAGGTTACATCCGGGAGCCGGAAGCGATTTTCTGGACCTACGGATTTCCACTGTTGATGGTGGTGGGCCTGGGTCTTGCGTTTCAGACCTCCGGACCGGAGAGCATCGATTTCGATCTGGTCGAGGGGCCCCGCCTCGAATCCGTGCTGGAAGCCTTGGGAGAAGATCCGGCTTTTTCGATTCGAACCACACCACGCGGCGAGGCGCTGCAGCGTCTGCGGCGTAACCAGACGGTACTGGTGGTCGAGCTCGAAGAACCGGGCGGGTATCGCTACTACTTCGACCCCTCCAATCCGGCGGCACGCAACGCCCGTTTTGCTGTCGACAACGCCCTGCAGAGGGCGGCGGGCCGTGAGGACGCCGTCGCCACAGCCGATGACGAGGTGACCGCGCCGGGTTCGCGCTACATCGACTTTTTGGTCCCCGGTCTGATCGGTATGAACCTGATGGGCGGAGGGATGTGGGGGATCGGCTTCGTTCTGGTCGACATGCGCATCAAGAAGCTGCTCAAACGCCTGCTGGGGACACCGATGCGGCGCGGCCAGTTCCTGCTCTCGGTCGTGGCCACGAGGGTCATTTTCTTTATCCCCGAGGCCTTCGCTCTGCTGCTGGCTTCCGCCCTGGTTTTCGGCGTCCCCATCGCCGGTCATCCCCTCAGCCTCTTGCTGGTGGCGTTTGTCGGTGCCATGGCTTTCGCCGGATTGGGACTGCTTGCGGCGAGCCGCGCCCGGCGCATCGAGACCATCTCGGGGATCATGAATCTGGTCATGCTTCCCATGTGGCTCTGTTCCGGCATCTTCTTTTCCGCGGAGCGCTTCCCCGACTTCATGCAACCATTCGTGCAGGCGCTGCCGCTGACCCAACTCATCAACTCCTTGAGGGCCGTGATTCTGGAGGGTCAGGCTCTCGCCGACCTCCTCTACCCGTTGTCATTTCTGGCCCTCTGGTCGATCGTCTGCTTCACCCTGGCCTTGAGATGGTTCCGCTGGAACTGAAGCGAACATGCTCCTACTCGCCTTCGCCTTGCTCTGCACTTTCTGGGGTGCCTCCTGGGTGGCGATCAAATTCTCTTTGATGGGCTTCCCTCCCTTTCTGGGAGCCGGGCTGAGGTTTCTCCTGGCCATGGGATTCCTCTTCGTCTACAGCCGACTGCGCTCCTTCCGCCTCACCGTTCCGCGAGCCGCGATACCGCTGTTGCTTCTCACCGGACTGATGGTCTACTTTCTGGATTACGGGCTCATCTACTGGGCCGAGCAGTATCTGTCGGCCGGGGTCACGGCCATTTTCTTTTCCACGTTCCCACTCTTCGTGGGCGTATTCGCCAACGCTCTCTTTCGCAGCGACCCCTTCCGGCTCAACGTTTACGCGGGACTGTTGGTCTCTTTCGCGGGAATCGTGGTCATCTTCGGAGGAGAGCTGACGACCACCCGCTTCGAGAACGTCCAATTGCTGGCCAGCGTGGCGGTATTGGTGGGAGCGGCATCGGGCGCGGCCGCATCGCTGCTGGTCAAGACCCGACTGGCCGGCATCGACCCCGTTTCTCTCAGCTACTATCAGATGCTGCTCGGCACCCCCGGACTTCTACTTTTGGGAACGGCGCGGGGGGAATGGACCGAAATGCGTTGGGATTGGGCCGCCGTGCTGGCTGTCGTCTACCTGGGCCTGGCCGCCTCGGCACTGGCCTTCGTTCTCTACTACTGGCTGCTGCAGAGAATCAGCGCCGTGACTCTTTCGCTGGTGGTTTACTTCACTCCCTTGGTGGCGATCCTCTTCGACTGGCTGTTGCTGGGCGAAGTACCCTCCCGGGAAACGATCGGCGGTGCGCTGCTCATTCTGAGTGGGGTACTGCTCTCCCAATTCCACCAATATCGCAATCTGATCGCGCGCACCCGTTGAATCTCGCCTCGATGTGGGGCTCAGGCAGCAAACCGGTGGACAGGATCGAATTCGGGGAAAGTGCGGCTTCTGGAGGACGCAAGAACGAGCAGTGGCTGGTGGAATGTTCGAGCAGCTGACGGAACAAGCCTAGTCGTCGACAGGAAGACCCTCGAGATTCCCCTCTTTGACCTCGTTTTCCTTGTAGAGATACTTGATGGAATGCTTGGGGATGAGCAGATTGGGCTCCACATCCCGGTTCACCTTGATGCATTCCTTGTCATACCACTCGATGACTCCACGAATCTCCTCGCCGTCGTTCAAGATCACGACCATGGGCGTGCGCGCCGTCATCTGCTTGAGGTAGTAGTACTGTTCGGCGTTGGTTTGCTCGGGCGGTACCCGCTTCTTCTGTGCCGAGGAATACTTCGAGGGTCCGGTTTCGCGCATGTCCGTCAGAGAAGG
>JBFGHF010000475.1:0-3994 GCA_041578355.1 Acidobacteriota bacterium | reverse complement strand
TTGAGGACCGCCTGTGCGCCGCTTGTCACGCCGATCTCTCTCGCTCTTTTCGAGAGGTCGGAATGTCCCGTTCCTTCGCCCGCGCAAGGAATGCGGCTCCGATCGAGGATTTCGACGCCAAGCCCTTCCATCACGCCGCTTCGAATCGCTACTACCTGATGCGGCGAGAGAAGGACCGAATCTCGTTCAGGCGCTACCAGCTCGATGCCGAAGGGCAACCGATCAACGTTTGGGAGACCGAGGTGGACTGGGTCCTGGGGTCGGGTTCGACATCTCGGACCTATCTCTATCAGACACCCGGTGGTGAGCTCTTTCAGTTGCCTTTGGCCTGGTACTCGCAACCCCGACGATGGGGAATGGCCCCGGGGTACGATCAGGCCGATCATGAAGGAATCCGCCGAGCGGTGCGGCGCGAGTGCATGTTCTGCCACAATGCCTACCCCGAAGTCGCCGAAGGGAGCGACGTCTACGGCAGCCCTGCCACCTATCCCAAAACATTGCCCGAGGGAATCGGTTGCCAGCGTTGTCATGGCCCCGGGGCCGACCACGTGAAGCTGGCATTGTCGGGACAGTTGCTGGAGGATCCCGTGGAGACGCGAATCGTCAACCCCGGAAAGCTCGAGCGTCGCCTCCGGGTCGACGTCTGCGATCAGTGTCACTATCAGCCTTCCATCCAGCTCTTCGGTGTCAGGCGCTTCGATCGTCGCGACTATTCCTTCCGTCCCGGTCAGCCCCTGGCCGACTACCTGGTTCAGATCGACGTCGACGAACCCTATCAGACACGGGACGAACGCTTCGAGATCAATCACCACCCTTACCGTCTTCGCCAGAGTCGCTGTTTTACGGAGAGCGACGGAAAGCTGGAATGCCTCACTTGTCACGACCCTCATCGCAAACCGGCGCCGGAGCGGCGTGTCGAGCACTTTCGCAACGCCTGCCTGACCTGTCATCAGCTCGAACACTGTTCCAGGCCCGGCCCCAGCGTCGATCGGCAGGCCGACGACTGTGCTTCCTGCCACATGCCCCGGCGCAGAACTCAGGATGTCGTCCATGTGGTCATGACCGATCACCGCATCCAGCGCCCGCCGGCGGGGCGCGATTTGCTGGCTCCCCTCGCCGAAATGCAGCCGGCGTTGACCGATGCGGAGATCCTCCATCCCGAAAGCTCGACGCCCGGCCGGGACTCGAGGCTCTATCTGCTGTCAGGTCTGGTTCGCACCGGGGCCCGGGGCAAGTTCGTGGACGAGCTCGCAGAAGTGCTGGCAGACAGTCGTCCCGAGCACGCGACCCCCTATCTGGACTTGGCCAAGGCCCAACTGCATTTGCAGCGTTTTCAGGCGGCGGAGCAGACCCTGAGCGCCTTGCTCGAAAAGAGGGCCAACGACCCCGACGCCATGGAACTGGCGGCCATCAGCAAGTCGGGGCAGGGCAACTTCGCCGATGCGGCGAATCTGATGGACCGAGTGATTCGCGAGGCGCCGCACCGAGCGGAGTCGCATTTCAACCTGGGCCTTTACTTGAGCGTTCTCGATTTGCACGGTCAGGCTCGCCGGGAGCTTTACAAAGCGATCGCTTTGCGGCCCACCATTCCAGCGGCCTGGTTCTATCTCGGAGAAATCGAGGCTGAGGCGGGCCGCTCGCAAGCCGCCATTCTGGCCTATCAGCGGTGTCTCGAAGTGGACCCGGCGTTTTCGCGTGGTTATCTGGCGCTGGGAAAGATCCTGCTGCAGATTGATCGGCGGGACCAAGCCCTGCGCTACCTCAAACACGGAGCTGTGGTGGCCCGGGAGCCGGAGCCGATTCGCGCACTACTCCGAGAGCTTCTTGAGTAAGTGGACCAGACGGAAAGTCTCACGGAATCCCAGCGCCTTGTGTGCTGCCAAAGCCTCCTCAGCCTCCAGGTCCACGTCGCTGGCGATTTCACGGCAACCCTTCTCGCGGACCCAACGCTCTGCTGCTTGCACCAGTCGGCGTCCGATTCCCTTCGAGCGCTGCTCCGGGATGACGAACCAGCCCTCCAGGTAACCGACCCGAAACTCCATCGATCCGTCCACGCGGGGCCGGACGGATACTTCCGCGAACCCGCCCGGATTCCCTTGTTCGTCCAGGCAGATCAACACGGTTCTCGATTCCGGCCGGGACCGGTACGACTCCATCTCAAAAGTGTGCATTTCGTCGCTGCACTCGGGCCAGAGAAGTCCCCGCATGCGCCGCCATTCGCTCCATTCGTCTGAACGGAGGGGGCGGATTGAGGATTGATCAGGCTGTCTCGCTTTCGTCATTGCTGTAATCCGACAGCCCGAAGCCAGGGCGGGAGCCCCGCAGCTTACTCGTTCTCCCAGAGGGCCGCCACGGCGCCCGCCGGGTCCTCGATCACGCAGTATCGCCCTTGTCCGCCCATCGTCTTGGGGCCTACCAACACCTTGCCTCCCAGCTTTTGACAGTTGGCGATACTGGCGTCCAAATCAGCGACGGTGATGTAGACGAGCCATTGGGCGGGCAAACCGGTATTGACTCCGCGCGAGTGACAGATTCCGGCCACGCTATTGCCCGACTCGGGGCTGTTCATGCTGTAGTCGCTGTAGCCTCCCATGTCGAAGGGGTCGGATGTCCAACCAACCACACTGCTGTAAAAATCTCGAACTCTCTCGGCATCCGGCACTGTTAGATCGGTCCAGTTGATTGTTCCGATCGCCTGTTTGGCAGCTTCTGACATTGGTCAAACTCCCTTGTTTTCATTGTCGAACAGACCAGGAGCCCCCGTTGCAACCCGATCAAAGCTTGGTTCGTCAGAGAGTGTTGCCCAAATCGGGGATTCCCGGTGATTCGGCGTCGGCACCCCTGACAGAGCCGCGTTCGTGAGAAGGCGGACAAAAAGGTTCCAAGCGGCGCTCGTTGTCTTCGTTCTCGCCGACCCTCTGATTCCCTCTTCCCACCGAACTGGCCTTGACAGCTTCGGGCCTTCGCGCTACGGTGCGCGGGAAGTTCGGGGAGGTTGTTTCCGCTTTGGCGGCAATATCGTTGGCATTGTTTCAACTCCGGCTGGAGGAAAGCAACCCCGGATAAGATCGGCGCTGGCTACGACGAGCTGACTCCTTCGATCGAGGAAAAGAGGTGGGACGTGAGACGTTTGTTGTTTGCAGTATTGCTTAGCTGTTTGACCATGTTGGCGGGTTGTGGTTCCTGCTCCGGCCCGGGCTCGCCCGAGGAGGAACTCGAAGACAAGGGCTTTCTGGATTTGATGAAGGAGGTCTCGGACGACGAATACGACCCGCCTTCAGACGGCAAACTGACCGAAGATCAGGTGCAGATGTATCTCAAGGTCAAGGAGAAGGACCAGGAATTGGTCCAGGCGGCTCAGCAACGGCTTCAAGAGTCTGCGCAGGAAACGGAGGAAGCCGAGGATGAGGGGCGCGGCCTGACGGCTGCGCTGAGGGGTCTCCAGACGCTGGGGCGGGCCGGAGACTTGGCCACTCTCGATATTCGGGCCGCCTCCGAGCTTGGCTACAACACGGCGGAATACAGCTGGGTCAAGGGACAGATTCTGGAAGCCACGCTTTCGACCTACAGGCGAAACATGCAGAGCAGTTTCAGCGAAACCATGGAAGAAAACCTGAAGCGGATGAAGGAGGCACGCGACAAAGCCCCCAATGAGAGCACCCGCCAAGCCTACGACGCTCAGATCAAGGCCATCGAACAGAACCTCGCCGAATCCAAGAACGAGCAGGCTCAGCAAAGTGGCGACCAGGAAGCCCTCGCGCACAACCAGCGACTGATCGAAAAGTACCGCGACCAGATGAAGGTCCTGGAGGATGAGATGAAGCGCTTCCACGGTCTCGGCAGGTGAGCGGGACCTGGCACCCAAATCGCGAGAGGCCCGTGATTCGGCTGGCGCCCCTGACAGAGCCGCGTTCGTGAGAACGCGGACAAGTCGGAGCCAGAGTTTATCTTCGTTCTCACGAACGAAGCTCCGTCATGCCCGTCAAGGTGATTC
>JBFGHF010000474.1:0-4007 GCA_041578355.1 Acidobacteriota bacterium | reverse complement strand
TGCCGCTGGCGCTGCCGGGAGCCAATGCCGTCGGAATGTCCTTGAAATCGATGATCTTCCGCAGGACGGGACTGGTCACCCAGAGTTCGCCGCGGGAACCGTCCCAAAGCGGGTTTCGGGGGTAGCGGAGAATTTCAACATCGGAAAACCCGTATTCCTTGGCTTTCTCCGCCAAGACTTCGCTCTCCAGCCAGGTGCCTTCGAATTCGGCTTGCTGCCGGTCGCGGTTGTATCCGGCGATGTCCTTGAGGACATTGAGCGGACGCGCTCCGGACACGATGTTGCCCAGCCCTTCGAGGGTTTTCGGAGGCAGCAAGGTTCGAGGTTGAGCCGAGATGGTTGGGCAAAGGACGATCAACAAGACGAGGCAAGCGGCGAATCTTTGCATTTCTTTAGTCTAGGGTGGTTTGGTCCGTGGGTCTATGGGTCGGATCCGATCTCGATTCCGAGTCCGAGTCCGAGTCCGAGTCCGATACTGGCCCTCCTCCTTTTGTCGATTCTGAAACAACCGTTATGCTCAAGGGGTATCTAATAGGTGAGGTTGCAATGGAAGAAGGATCCGCTCCAGCATTGGTAGTGCCGAAAGGAGTTTCGCCGGCGACGTTTTCTCCGCGCCAGAAGAGTCTTCGAGCTTTGAATCGCTTCGGGCTCGGTGCCCGGATGGGAGAGGCTGAGACGATCGGCGACCCTCAAGCCTGGCTGTCCGGTCAGCTCACCGCTGCGCAAGCCGTCCTGAGCGGCGGCGACCTGCCAACCTTGCCAGAGATCGGCGCCGCGGCTTCGAAATACCGCCAAGCGGTCCGGTCCCGCGACCAGGAAACACGCCGGGAAGCAGTTCAGGGCCTGCGCGAGATCGCGCGTCGAGAGGGCGCTGCGCTGATCGAGCGGCGCCTGGTCTCGGAGGCGCCCTTCGTCGAACGTCTTGTCGCCTTCTGGTCCGACCATTTGTGCATCTCGGTGGTGGGCAAGCTGGGCGTCGTTCCCCTGGCTGGCCATTACGAGCGAGAGGTGATCCGGCCGCATGTGCTGGGGCGCTTTGAGGAGATGGTCCTGGCCTCGGCTCGGCATCCGGCCATGCTGATCTACCTCGACAATATCCGTTCCATCGGCCCTTCTTCGCCGGCCAGCCGGCGGGCTTCGCGACGCGGCCGCAACCCGGGCCTCAACGAGAATTACGCCCGTGAACTACTCGAGCTGCACACTCTCGGCGTCAACGGAGGTTATACCCAGAAAGACGTCGAGCAACTGGCTCGAATCTTGACCGGCTGGACGGTGGCAGGAGTGGGTCCGCGGGCCACGAGCAGTGCCAATCCGACGTTCGTTTTTCAGCAACTTCTTCACGAACCCGGTTCGAAGACCGTTTTGGGCACTCGATACCAGGAGGAGGGAGTGCGCGAAGGAGAAAAAGTCATTCGCGACTTGTGCCGCCATCCCTCCACCGCCAAGTTTGTGGCGGGAAAGCTGGTGCGTCACTTCGTTTCCGACGATCCTCCGCCCGCCGCCGTGTCGGAAGTGGCCCGGGCGTTCAGCGAAAGCGGCGGCGACCTGCTCAAGGTATCCCGCCTTCTGATTGAGCTCGAGCAGGCCTGGGATCCCGGGAACCACAAATTTCGCACCCCTCAAGACTGGCTCATCGCCGCCCTGCGGGCGGTCAGCATCAAGGAGGTCCCGCCGCCCGCGGGAGAGGTGTTGCGCCAACTCCGCCAACCTCTCTGGGCGCCTCCTTCTCCCAAGGGATTCGGCGATGCCGAGCGGGACTGGGCGGATCCGGACAGCCTCATGAATCGCGCCGAACTCAGTCGGTCCGTTTCCAAACGTCTGGCTCGGACGCGCTTCAATCCCGCCAAACTCGTCGAGGTTGTTTTGGTGGCAGACGGAGACCCACTGGCCTCGATGCTGGGGGACAAATCGATAGCTCGCGACGAGCGGATTGCGCTCGCCTTGGCTGGACCTGCCTTCCAATGGAGATAACGATGGATCGACGACGCTTTCTGGTAGGAATGTGTGCCGGCGGACTTGCCACTTTGACGTCTCCGCTGGCCAGTTTCGCCAAGGTGCCCGGGAGCAACAGATTGGTCTTCGTCCTTTTGCGCGGGGGACTCGACGGCTTGGCCGCCGTGGTTCCCTACGGCGACCAGCACTATGCGGGGCTGCGGGGCCGCATGGCCTTCGAAAAGAAAGACCTGCTTCCCTTGACCGACGGTTTCGGCCTGGCACCGGGCCTGCAACCGCTGCAACCACTCTGGAATGAAAACCAGCTCGTGGCGCTCCACGCCCTGGCGATTCCCTACCGGACCCGCAGCCATTTCGACGGTCAGGCAATCCTCGAAACCGGGCTGGGCAAGCCCAGCGGAACCTCCGATGGCTGGATCAACCGGCTTCTTCAAGTGATGGAGGGAAAACGTTCGGGGATCGCCGTCGCCGCGGGGCTGCCGCGTTCCTTGTCGGGGTCCTTTCCGGTGACGACTTGGTCCCCCGCACGCTTGGGAGTGGTCGACGACAGCTATCTGGAGCGCCTTCACGTTCTCTATCGGCGCGACCCGCGGCTGCTGGATCGCTTCGAGGCCGCGGTTGAGCTCTCCACAAAAGCAATGACCCAAGGGATGGCAGGGCGCAGGGGCGGCCGAATCGAGCCGATCATGCGCGCCGCCGCACGCTTCCTCAAAGAGCCGGACGGACCCAATGTCGGCACGGTCGAGTTCAGTGGTTGGGACACGCACACCAACCAGGGCATGGCCGGGGGCCCCCTCGACCGGCGTCTGGGTCTGCTGGCTCGGGGCATCCTGGCCTTTCGAGAGGAAAGCGGGGACGCCTGGAAGAACACCACCATGGTCATCATGACCGAGTTCGGCCGCACCGCCCGTCCCAACGGGGGCGCGGGCACCGATCACGGCACGGCGGGCGCGGCTTTCGTCGTCGGGCCAGCGGTCGGCAAGAGCCGGGTCCTCGCCGACTGGCCGGGACTGAGAGAGAGCCAGCTCTATCAGAACCGCGATCTGCGCCCCAGCCTCGACACCCGCGCGGTGCTCAAGGGTGTGCTGGCGAGCTGCTTCGACCTCACCCCCGCCCAACTCAACAGGGTCTTTCCCGGCTCGGATTCGGTAAAGGCCGTGACGCAACTGATGAGGGCGTAGTCCGAGATCACCAGGTTCATTGGCTCTGTTCGATATTGGCATTGCCGGGAATTCACACGGTTTCAACAAGCCAACCCGCAACAGCAGCAACACGACAACAGTGCCAATGAACCAAGTACCCAGAGACCCAGAGACCCAGAGACCCACGGACCCACGAACCCCCAGACCCCCAGACCTAGTCCGCCAAATAGGGAAAGGGATCGACCGGGTAAAAGGCTTTCCAGAAAGGGTACATCCCGAAGTGCAGATGGGTTCCCGTACCGCGCGCGTTGCCGCTGTCGCCGACGTAGCCCAGCACCTGACCCGCTTCGACCCACATGCCTTCTCGCAATTCGGGGTGCCAGTCTTCGAGATGGGCGTAGTAGTAGCGCGTCAAGGGACGTCCGAAAACCCAGACGATGCGTCCTCCCAGCCGGTTGGTTCCGACCCGGATGACGACTCCCGAAGTGGTCGCCACCACAGCGGTGCCCCGAGGCCCCGAGATGTCGATTCCCTTGTGGGTCCTGTTCCCGGAACGGGGGGCGCCCCAGGAGGATCGAAGCGAGGATCTTTCGATCGATTCGACCGGGACGCGGTAGCTCTCGGGGGCCGGCACGCTCCACCATCCGTAGAGCAGGAGGCCGCGAGCGCCCGGTTCCGCCGTCAGGATCACGAGAGCCAGAATCGCCAGCGCCCAGAGCATCCGGCGCAGTCTCCCCCGGCGGCGCCGACGGCGGCGGCGCCTTCTGCGTGGAGTTTTGGTGCGGCGAGTCAAGGGGAGTATTCTAACCGGCTCCGGGCTTCGGGCTTGGCGTCCCCGCAACGTGTCGCCCAGATCGCCGACCTGTGATGCGGAGCGGCACCCCTGACGGAGCCGCGTTGGTGAGAGGGTGT
>JBFGHF010000473.1:0-4013 GCA_041578355.1 Acidobacteriota bacterium | reverse complement strand
GGGTGATTGGGACGGACGTCCTGGTCAACACAGTGCCCGTGACCATTGTGGGCGTGACGCCGAGGGAATACGCCGGTATCCAGCGGCTGGGAGAATCCACCCCCGATCTGCACATCCCGATAGTCTTCCATCCTCGGCTCAACGGGGACGATCGTCTGTCGCGCGCGTATTGGTGGTGGGTGCAGATGGTGGGCAGGTTGAAGCCGGGGATCTCTCCCGAGCAGGTCCAGGCCAACCTCAACGGACCTTTTCGCCAGGCGGCCCTGGCGGGCTGGGAGTCCTACGCCGCCGAGTTGTCCGCCGAGGAACGGGAGTTCGACCGCAATCAAAACCGGACCGCCATCCCCGACCTCGAAATCGCCTCCGCCGAGCGCGGCATCTACGACCATCACGAACGCACCTCCCGGGGCCTCTGGATCACGGGAGTCGTCGTGGTTCTCATTCTGCTCATCGTTTGCGCCAATGTGGCCAACCTGCTCCTCTCCCGCGCCACGCTGCGCCAGAAGGAGATATCGATCCGGCTTTCGATGGGCGCCACCCGTCTACGGCTGATCCGGCAACTCTTGACCGAGAGCGTGCTTCTTTCGGGGCTGGGCGCCGGGCTGGGATTGCTGGTGGCCTATTGGAGTCGCCAATTGCTGCCCCTGGGACAGGATTCGCCCCTGGATTGGAGGGTGTTCGCTTTCACCGTCGCCGTGGCCGTGATCACCGGGCTGGTGTTCGGGATCATCCCGGCCTTGAGGGCGACGCAACTCGACCTTGCCAGCTCGGTGAAGGAGCAAAGCCGCAGCGTGAGTCAATCCCGGACCCTGCTGGGCAAGTCGCTGCTGGTGGTCCAGGTGGCCCTGTCGCTGGTTTTGCTGATCGGGGCCGGGCTCTTTTTGCGGACTCTGCAGAATCTCCGCGATGTCGATGTCGGCTTCGACACCCAGAACCTGCTGCTGATCACCGTCAATGCCGGGGTCAACCAATATGACGAGGAGCGGATCCAGGGGCTTTACGAGCAAATGCAGGAAGCCTTTCAAGCCATCCCCGGGGTTCTGAACGTCAGCCTGTCGCAAACCGCGTTGCTGGCGGGCAGCACCTGGTCGAGCAACATTCATGTGGAAGGCGGTGAATCGGGTGATGACCTGAACACGTACATGATGCGGGTGTCGCCCGAGTTTTTCGAGACCCTCGGAATTCCAATCCTGGTCGGGCGGGGTTTCAGCCGGCAAGACAAAGAGGGTGCGCCCAGGGTTGCTCTCGTCAACCAGGCCGCGGCTCAGGAGTTTTTCGGTGAGGAAAGCCCACTGGGACGCCGCTTCGGCTTCTCGCCCGAGACCCGGCGCGAGGTCGAGGTGGTGGGGGTGGTCGCCGACACCAAGTACAGGAGCATCCGCGAAGCCGCTCCTCCGACGGTCTACCAGTCCTATCTGCAGAACTCGAGCAGCCGGGTCACTTTCGGGCTGCGGACGGCGCTTCCCACGGAGGCCATGACCCCGGCTGTGAGAGAGGCCGTTCGCCGAATCGACCCCAACCTGCCGATCAGCGAAGTGTCGACGCAGGCCGCGGAAGTCGAGGAGAGGTTTGAGGAGGAACGGTTTTTCGCCCAGGTCTTTTCCCTTTTCGGTGCCCTCGCGCTGCTCTTAGCCTGCATCGGGCTCTTCGGATTGATGTCCTACAACGTGGTGAGACGCACCAACGAGATCGGGATTCGAATGGCTCTGGGCGCCGAGCCGCGGCGGGTCGTCGGGATGGTGCTGCGCGAGTCGATGCTGTTGGTGCTGGTCGGCTCGGTCATGGGCCTGGCGGCAGCGGTCGCCGCGGGGCGTCTGGTGTCTTCGCTGCTCTACGGCCTGGCGCCCACCGATCCATTCTCCATCGCCGGCGCCCTGCTTGTGATGGCCCTGGTTTCGGGAGTCGCCGGCTACCTCCCCGCGCGCGGAGCCTCCCGCGTCGACCCCATGACCGCGCTCCACTACGAATGAAACAGCAGAAGGGGAGCTGCATGACGCGCCGCCAAAGCGGGAACGCCGGCAACTTGCCGGTTGCGATCTTGGCGCTTTCGGGCGGGTGCGCATCTCCCACCCCGGAGAAGGGTTTCCCCCAAGTTTCTCCGGGGGCAATCGCTACCGCCCAATACGCCCTGGATCGATATCGCGACGACATCATCGAAACGATGGCGTCCCTGGTCGCTTTTCGAACCGTCCACCAGCCGGGGCTGCCCAACGCCGAGAATCCCGAGTTCCTCAAGATGACCGAGTACTTGCGCACCAAGGCTTCCGAGTTGGGCCTCGACTTCGAGGACCGCGGCGCGGTCGTCCTGATCGGCCTGGGCGATCCGGAGGAGAGGGTCGGCATCGTGACCCACGGCGACGTCCAGCCCGCCGACGCCTCCCAATGGGTCAAAAGTCCATTCGAATTGGATCGCGAGACGGATCCCCATCTTCTCATCGGGCGGGGCACCGAAGACGACAAGGGTCCGATCGCCATGGCCCTCTTCGGCATGAAAGCTCTCGCCGACCGAGGCCTGACCTTGACCAGGCGGATCGAGCTGATCATCTCCTACACGGAAGAATCGGACTGGACGCCGATGATCGAATTCCTGCAGCGATATCGACCTCCCGCAATCAACATCGCCCTCGACTCGCGGTTCCCTGTGGTCAGTGCCGAGAAAGGCTTTTGTCTCGTTCATCTCTCGCTGCCCGCGACCTCCCCGCCCACCGGTTCGGGAGCGGTTTTGAGCGAGTTCCGGGGAGGCGCCTTCGTTTCGCAGATTCCGGGGGAGGCTGTGGCCGTCATCAATGGCTCTGACCAGCAATTGGAGGAGCGTCTGCGCCAGGCGGTCGCGGAGAGTCCTCTAGAAGAAGTAGACGTCACCTCGGGTTCCGGAATCACCCTGACCGCCCGAGGTCTGGCTGCCCACTCCTCGGAGCCTGAAGCGGGTGTCAACGCTCTGGTTCATTCGGCGGAGATTCTGAGTGCCGCGGGGCTTGACCGTGGAAGCAGCGCCGGCTGGATGGTCAACTTCATCAGCCGCTACCTGAGCGGCGGCCATCACGGGGAGAAGTTCGGCTCGATCGCCTACAGCCACGATTTCATGGGTCCCATGACCGTGGCGCCGACCTGGCTGCGCGACAATCAAGGACGCCTCGTTCTGACGATCAACTTGAGGAGGCCGGCGGGGAAATCCAGCCAACAGCTGGAAAATGAGATCCGGGAGACGATCCAGGGCTGGCAGGCCGAGCATCAGATCGAGGACTTGCAGACTCAGATCTCAATCGGCGATCCGCATCTGGCGGCCGACGCGCCGCAGGTGCCGGTGCTTTTGGGGATCTACTCTCACTACACGGGGGATCCCCACCCCCAGGCCGAGTCGGCCGGGGGCGGGACCCACGCCAGGCTTCTCCCCCACGGGGTCAGCTTCGGGCCTCACATGCCCGGCCGAAGCTACACCGGCCACACCGAACGGGAGTACTTGTCACTCGAAGAGTTCGACCGCGACATCCGAATGTACACCGCGATGCTGGTCGAACTGGCCGCACGCTGAGTCGACGTCAGATCCGAGCTGCGGCTTTGTTGCGAGTCGGTGATTAAGGCCGCACCTCGCGAAGCCTGCCGCTGTGAACGTCGTAAATGAAGCCCCGGACCGGGATCTCGCCCGGGATCCAAGGATGCGACTTCACCTTTTCGATCTGAAACCGGACGTTGGTCCCGAGGTCTTTGAAGGAGTGAAAAGCCGCGGGAGCGATACTCGGCTTTCCCGTCTTCTCATGCAGCCTTTCCCGGAGTTCTTCATCGCGGAACGTCAGCATCCCGCAGTCCGTGTGGTTGATGATCATGAACTCGCGGGTGCCCAGCAGATGATGCGAGATCACCAGCGAGCGCATTGCGTCTTCGGTCACGATGCCGCCCGCGTTGCGAATGATGTGGGCGTCCCCGGTCTCGAGTCCGAGCAGCTCTTCCACCGTCAGACGCGCGTCCAGGCAAGCGACCACGGCCAGGCGGAGGGCGGGCGGTATCGGCAGGTC
>JBFGHF010000472.1:0-4033 GCA_041578355.1 Acidobacteriota bacterium | reverse complement strand
CTCTTCATCCTTCTCATGCCGTTGATTTTCGTCAGCGCCCGCCGCACAGGCAACCGGCTGGCGGCCGCGCTGAGCCTGCTCGCCTCGGTCGGTTTGCTGGCGGGCTTTTTTTCCCTCCGCCGCATCGTGGGATCCGTTCATGAGTACCTGATTCACTGGATCCCCGTACTGGGCATGACGGGACTCACCGCAATCCTGCTCCTCGCACTTCAGCAAACACGGCTCCGTCTTCCACGAATCGCCTCGGCTTCGACAGCGCTTTTGGGGCTGCTTTTGGCGTTGTCGTCCTGCTTGAACCTGGCAGCCGACTGGGACCTCCGACCCTTGGAGGGCTGGCCGCGGATCCCGTCCCATCGGCAGACCGAGACTCTGGTGCGAGAGGCCACTCGGAATCTACAACTCCGGGGTTTGCAAGCACCCGAGATCCGTATCGCTCCCGGCTCGGCCTGGCCCGTGGCTGCGGGCCTGATTCTTCAGTTCGACAAGCTCGGCCGAGACTACTGTGTGGAGGAGTTCTGGCTCTTCATGTTTGGAAAGGGCTCGGTTTGCGGGGAGCTCCGCGAGGGGACCTTGATCATCGGTGACGGATCGCTGGCCGTCGCCGTCAAGGCGGACCCTCGGTTCGAGCCCGTCGCATCCGCCGGATCGGCCAGTGTCTATCTTGCGCGTTCCGCTCCCGAGCCGTCGCAGATCGATTTTTCCGCCCCCGAAGCGGCCCTCTACCTCAAAGGCGGATTCGTGCAGTTCTCGCGAATCGAGCCCGGCCTGGGCCGCTGGTCGCTGGGAAACGCCTCGATCCTACACCTTCCTCTGACTCCCGGACGCCCTTATCTGCTCACGTTGCGGGCCCAACCTCTTCCTGTCGTGGACCGGGTCCAGATGCTGCGCGTCGTCTTCAACCGGCAACCACTCAGCGAATTACCCATGCTCTCCAGGGAGATGGACTACCTGATACCCTTGCCCGCCGGTCAGGTCGCCGCCCAAAACCAACTCCGCTTCGAGTACTCGTACGCCGACCCCCCCATGCGGCACTTCGAAGGCTCGACGGATTGGCGGCCGCTGGCGGTCCACTTTCGAAGCTTGCGGGTGACGCCGCAACCCTAGCTCAATTCGAAATTTCGATGGCTTGGCGGCGGCTATTTCGTGGCGGCCCTTTTCGCATCAGCCCTGCTCATGGTTTTGTGGCTCGCCTGGCTGGAAGTCTTCTACCCCCTGGCTGCCCTCTGGCTGCTACTGCTGATGCTGTCGAGATCGAGAATCCAAGGCGTTCTCAAATCTGAGGATCCCGTCTTGACACGGGAAGAATGAAGGTCTTGCCGCGGGCAATCCCGCTACTCGTCTTCGCGGCGGGCTTCGACCTTGGCCTCGCCTTCGGCGTCGACGAAAACCCGCAGCTCGATGGGCCGACAACAGACGGAGCAGTCCTCGACGTATTGCTGCGATTCGACCGACGCATCCACGAGCAGTTCGATGCTCTCACCGCAATAGGGACAGTCTACGAAAACCAAGTCCAAAGAATGATTCAAGTCCCTTCCAGTGTGACCCAAATCCGCCTCCAATCTCCACCGCGGATCGGTTGGCCGGGGGTGGGTATCGCCTCGCCCTTGCCTGAAGGGCAGCCAAAGCCATAACCAAGGGTGGAGCGTCGCCGGAACCCCGCGTGCGATCGGCGAGCTGCGGGTGGAACCCCGGCGGTGAGACAGGTCGACCGAAATCTGTTTCACGCTTCGGGGTCGGATGGGGTCTGCTCGGCAAGACCTCTTAGTCACTTTTCAGCGACTTCGCTGACCCCGGGACGAACGTTCTGCGGCCCCTTTCAGGACGACGACAACATCGAACCTCGAACATCACAGATCGCATCTCGCCGTTCGATCTATCGTCCGTCGGCGGTGGGCCCGGTCCGGAAAACGCCGATGTCGAAACGAGTCAGTGCCGAGGTGAGACATGAGAGATGTGACGTTCGAAGTGGGGCGCAGACGGAGATGGAGGCAGCCGGAAGCCGCAAGACGGAAGACGTAGGACGGAAGACGGAGGACAGAAGGCGCGTCCCACTCAAGCCAGGATCGGATGGATCAGCTCGCCCGCCACGTCGGTCAGCCGGAAGGGACGGCCGTTGTGGCTGTAGGTCAGTTTTTCGTGATCGAGGCCCATCAGATGAAGGATGGTGGCGTGAATGTCGTGGACCGAGGTCCTGCCCTCGACGGCTTTCCAGCCGATGTCGTCGGTGGCGCCGTGGCTGACTCCGCCCTTGACTCCGCCTCCCGCCATCCACATGCAGAAACCGCGCGGGTTGTGGTCGCGGCCGATGTTGCCGTGTTCGGACTTCTGGCTGATGGGCAGGCGGCCGAACTCTCCTCCCCAAACGACCAGAGTGCTATCGAGCATGCCTCGCCTTTTGAGGTCCTTGATCAGCCCGGCCATCGGCTGATCGACTTCCGGGCAGTGAATGTCGTGGTTTTCCTTGAGCCCGTAATGCGCGTCCCAGCTCTCTTGCTGGTTTCCCCCGGTTGAATAGAGCTGGATGAAGCGCACCCCGCGCTCCACCATGCGGCGGGCCATCAGGCACTGGATCCCGAAGTATCGGGAAGGCTCGCGGTCGATTCCGTAGAGCTGCTTGGTTTCTTCCGATTCGCCCGAGATGTCGAGAACGTTGGGGGCTTCCATCTGCATGCGGAAAGCCAGTTCGTGGCTTTGGATGCGGGCCTGGATGTCGCGGTCGGCCTCGTGCCGAGCTCGGAAACGCTCGCCCAAACGGGTGATCAGGTCGAGTTGGCGCTGCTGTTCGTCGCGCCCCATCTTCGGGTCGCGCTTCAAGTTGAGGATGGGGCTTCCGCTGGAACGCAGCGGCGTGGCCTGGTAGTGGCTGGGCAGAAACCCCGCGCCCCAGTTCTGGGAGCCGTTGATGGGCCCTCCGCGATGGTCGTACATGACCACGTATCCGGGCATGTCGGCGTTCTCGGTGCCCAGACCGTAGGTCAGCCAGGAACCGATCGAAGGATGGCCGACGCGGGTCACGCCGCAGTTCATCTGGACGATGGCGGGACCGTGATTGTTCGAGTCGCAGTGGCACCCTTTGAGAAAGGCGAGGTCGTCGACCACGCCTGCCAGGTGGGGGAACATCTCCGAAACCCACTGACCCGACTCGCCGTGGCGCTGGAAGCGGTAGGGCGACTTCATCAGCGCCCCGGCGGTGTCCTTGCCGAAAAAGGGATCGAGCTCCTGGGGCGGGGACTGGCCGTCCAACTGGTCGAGCAGAGGCTTGGGCTCGAAGAGGTCGATCCCGCTGGGGCCTCCGTACATGAAGAGGAAAATGCAGGCCCGGGCCTTGGGCGCGAAGTGGGGCGCTTTGGGCGCCAAGGGATTTGTCGGATCGGTCGCCGCCAGCAGACCGTCCTGCTGGAGCAGCCCGGCCAAGCCCAGCAGGCCGAAGCCGGCACCGCTGCGCTTCAGAAAGTCGCGGCGGGTCGAATAACGTATACGAAGCCGGTCTTGCAGGGTTGGATGCATCGTTTTCAGTCGTCCAATACCGATATCGATGTCGACCCCGATTCCGAGCGGGGCCAGCTACGCCGGATCCGAAGCTCAGACCTGTGAAGTCCGCTCGCGATCGGAATCGCGTCTCGACATCGGGATCGCCTCCTAATCCACATAAATAAACTCGTCCTGCGTCAATATCGCCTGGCAGAGATCCCTCATCGCCATCTGGCGAAGAACCTTAGGCGGCTTCCCCTCCCCCGCCTCGCTGAGCATGTAGGAAAAAGCCTGGTCCTGCAGAAACTTTTTCGAGAGCTCGATCTCGTCGGGCCGCGCCGGGCGTCCCAAGGCCAGCCGGAACACGCCTTCAATCTGCCCGGCTTCGTCTTGGTGCATCGCCATGACCCGTTCCGCCAGGTAGAGACTGTGCTCGCGAACGAACTCGCTGTTGAGAAAGAAGAGCGACTGGGTGGGCAAGACCGTGGACTGGCGTCTTCCCACGCTGATCATCCCGCTGGGCCCGTCGAAGGTCTCCACGACGGGAACCACCAGAGACCGT
>JBFGHF010000471.1:0-4045 GCA_041578355.1 Acidobacteriota bacterium | reverse complement strand
CGACATCGACCGCTTCATCGGGGTCGACCTGGGTTTGGGAGTCACTTATCGCCCTTGGCTGAACAACAACGTGGTCCTGGTCGGCGGCGCGGCAACCCTGATTCCAGGCGCCGGCTTTCGCGACATCTACAGCTCGAAGTCGCTTTTCTCGAGCTTTCTCGAATTGAGGTTGGTCTATTGAAGCGCTCCTTGACGTTGCTCTTGATGGCCGGCGGGTTGACCGCTCCTTTTCTGGCGGCCTGGTCGCAGCAGAACGGCCCCCGCTCCTACGCCGACTGGAAGCTCCAGTGGCTGGCTACCGATACCAGCGTCGACCTGGTCTCGCAGAGCCTGGCCGAGGCGGACCGGAAAAGCGCCGGCTGCCTGTCTTCCGGCTGCCACGAAAACGCCGAGCCCATGCACGACGAAGCAACAGTGCGGCTGGGCTGCACCGATTGTCACGGGGGCAATGCCCAAACCAACGACAAGAACCGGGCCCACGTCGCTCCCCTCAACCCGCGCCTTTTCGCTTCCACCGCCAATCCGGAGGTGATCGGGGCCGACTGGCTGCGGGAAAGCGCTCAGTTCGTCCGCTTCGTCAATCCCGGCGACTTGCGCGTGCTGGACCGCACCTGCGGCTCGGCGGGCTGCCACGTCGAAGAGTCCTATCAGGTGCGCAAGAGCATGATGACCCACGGCGGGTTTCTGTGGGGAGCCGCCCTCTACAACAACGGCGCCTACCCCTTGAAGGACACCCACTTCGGAGAAAGCTACGCCTGGGACGGCACCCCGCAGCGGGTCCGCACCGTGCCGGCTCCCACCCCCGAAGCGACACTTCTCAAAGGGGTGCTCCCCTTCCTCGATCCTCTTTTCCAGTACGGCATCTCCCAACCTGGGAACGTTCTGCGGGTTTTCGAAAGGGGCGGCTTGCGCGTCCCTGAGATCGGCGTTCCGGACCCGGAGGAGGAGCCGGGGCGGCCCGACAAGAACCTCAGTGTGCGAGGCTTCGGCACCGGGACGCGCACGGACCCGGTGCTTCTGGGCGTCCAGAAGACACGCCTGCACGACCCCCTGTTGCACTTTCCCGGAACCAACGACCAACCCGGCGATTACCGGTCCAGCGGCTGCACCGCTTGCCACGTCGTCTACGCCAACGACCGCTCCCCCGTCCATTCCGGACCTTACGCGGCCTTCGGCAACCGCGGGCAGACCGAGAATCCCGACCAAACCATTCCCCGCGGCGAATCAGGCCACCCGATTCGTCACCGGCTCACGGTCTCGATTCCCTCCAGTCAGTGCATGGTCTGCCACGTCCATCCGGGAACCAATATGATCGCCACATATTTCGGGTACACCTGGTGGGACAACGAAACCGACGGCGAAAGGATGTATCCCGAAAATCCCCGCCGCCTCAGCGCCGAGCAAATCGACCGCTTGCAGCTCTCCAACCCCGAGGGCGCGGCTCCCAAGGGGCTCTGGTCCGACCCCGAGTTCCTGGCCGAGCTCGCCCCCAACCTCAACCCGCAACTCGAGCACAATCAGTTTGCCGATTTTCACGGGCACGGCTGGGTCTTTCGGGCCGTCTATCGGCGCAACCGTCAGGGAGAGCTGCTCGACGAAAAGGGGGAGACGATCCCTTGGGACGACCCCGAGAAGTTCAAGAAGGCAGTTCATCTGCGGGACATCCATCTCGAAAAGGGAATGCACTGCATCGATTGCCATTTCGTTCAGGACGTTCACGGCAACGGGAAGCTCTACAACGAGCCCCGCGCCGCCATCGAGATCGCCTGCCGCGATTGCCACGGCTCGATCCGAGAGCCGACGTCTCTCAAAACCAGCGGTCCCGCGGCTCCGCGCAACGGACACGATCTCACCGCCCTGCGGACCCCCTGGGGCCAACGTCGCTTCGAACGCCGGGGCGAGCGGATCCTGCAACGCTCCATGGTGGAGAAAGACGTCGAATGGGAAGTGACGCAAGTGCACCACACCGTCACCGAGGGGAGCGCGGGTTACAACCCTCGTTCGGCGCGGGCCCAGCTGATTCGAAAGGGGGGCGAAATCGGGCCTGCGACTCAAGACCAGCCGAGTCTGGCCCACCCCGAATCGCGCATGACCTGCGACGCCTGCCACTCGTCCTGGATGACCAGTTGCTTCGGCTGCCACCTTTCGATGAGGGCCAACCGCCGCAAGCCCCAGTTGCACAACGAAGGACTGATGACTCGCAACTACACCTCCTACAACTTCCAGGTCCTGCGCGACGACGTGTTCATGCTGGGGATCGACGGCACCGTGACCGGCAATCGGATAGCCCCGGTGCGCTCCAGCAGCGCGGTCGTGGTGAGTTCCCAAACCGGGAATCGAGAATGGGTCTACCAAACGCAGCAGACCGTTTCGTCCGAGGGATTCTCGGGACAGGCCTTCTCCTCCCACATTCCCCACACCATCCGCAGCAAGGAAGCCAAGCGTTGTTCAGACTGTCACCTTTCCGAGGAGGACGACAACAACGCCATCCTCGCCCAGTTGCTGCTTCAGGGAACCAACTTCGTCAATTTTCTGGGACGCTACGCCTTCGTCGGACAAGGGCACGAAGGCTTCGAGGCCGTGGCCGTCACCGAGCGAGATGAGCCCCAGGCCGTGATTGGGAGCTTTCTCCACCGCCTGGCCTATCCGCGCGAGTATCAGCTCCATCTCGATCGGAACGGAAAACTGCAAGAGGCCTATCATCACAGCTCGAAGGACACACTCAGCTTGCAGCTGCGCGGAGAGTATCTCTACACCGCCCAGGGTCCGGGAGGACTGGTCGTCTACGACGTCGCCCAGATCGACCACAAGGGATTCTCGGAACGGATCGTCAGCGCTCCGGTGTCTCCGCTGGGCCAACGCTTCTACGTCAAGAGCAGTCATGCGACATGGGTGGCGGCCCCGTCCACATTGGCGGTCGACCCGGTTCGCCAAAGGAGGCCCGAAAACCAGGAGCAACCCATCGCACCGGTTTACGGCTACATCTACGTCACCGACCGCGACGAAGGGCTGATTCTGGTGGGAGCGGCAACCTTGCTCGACGGCGATCCCACCAACAACTTTCTCAAACGCGCCCTGACCTACAATCCGGACGGACTGCTCGACGGCGCCCGCTTCGTGACCTTGGCGGGCAACCACGCCTATGTCACCTGCGACCGCGGCCTGGTCGTCTTGGATCTGAGCGAACCCCTCCAACCCAAGGTGGCCTCGATCATCGGCGCGCCTGTTCTGCGGTCGCCCCGAGTGATGGCTCTTCAGTTCCGATACGCCTTCGTGCTCGACGAGGAAGGAGTGAAGGTCCTGGATGTGACCCGGCCGGACTCGGTCCAGCCTCTTGCCGAGGGCACCTACAGGCTGGAAGACGCCCGGGACATCTACCTGGCTCGAACCTACGCCTACGTGGCGGCCGGGCCTCGAGGCTTGGTGATCCTGGATATCGAGCGTCCCCAAGAGCCGCGGCACTTTTTGACCTACGACGCGGAGGGCGAGATCAACGACACCCACGCCGTGCGGCTGGCCATGACCAACGCCAGTTTGTTCGCCTATCTCGCCGACGGGAATAACGGCCTGCGGGTCGTCCAGCTCACATCGCCCGAGAGCACGCCGGGAAGCTACGGCTTCAGTCCTCCGCCCACGCCGCGGCTGATCGCCACCCACAAGACCCACGGCCCCGCCATCGCCCTGTCGGAAGCTCTCGACCGAGACCGCGCCGTCGACGAAAGCGGCAACCAGATCGCCGTCTTCGGCCGCCGCGGCGCCCGCCCCTTCACGCTCGAGGAAATGCAGCGCCTCTATCTGCGGGACGGGAAGGTGTACCGGGTGAAGGACTGAAGGGGCGCTACCGGTCCGGGTCAAGTTCGAGACATTCCAGAGCACAGGCAGGATGCCTGCGCCACCTGAGGACACAGTCCGCAGTAAGCAGTAAGCGGTCAGCACAAACCTTAGCGCGCCAGCTCGCCGGCGCGCGAGAGGACCCGCCCGAACTCGGCGGGGTTGTAGCCGGAGGGGGACTGGAGCAGGGCGTAGAGGCGGTCGATCTGACGGT
>JBFGHF010000470.1:0-4049 GCA_041578355.1 Acidobacteriota bacterium | reverse complement strand
TTTACGATCACGACGTCTACCCCGAGCGATTCGATGGCGCCCTCTTCATGGGGGACTGGTCGCGCGGCCGCATCCGGGTCCTGTTTCCCCGGGCCGAGGGAGCCTCCTTTCAGGGAGACACACACGACTTTCTGATCGGCGAACCTCTCAACGTCACCGACTTGGATGTCGGTCCGGATGGATCGCTCTACTTCGCCACCGGCGGCCGTCTCACCACGGGTGGGGTCTTTCGTGTCCGCTACACGGGGCCCACGCGCGAGCCTGTCGAAAAGAGCCGTCTCCACGAGATTCTCGACCAACCCATGGCCCGCTCGGCTTGGGGCCGGGAGAGTCTCCGCAAGGCCCGTGCGGAAGAGGGCGACGCTTGGGGACCGCAAATGCGGCGGGTCCTGGAGGACTCCGACGAGATTGGGCAGAGGCGACTGCGCGCCCTGGAGTATCTGCAGGTGCTGGGTCCACCGCCCGACCGCGAACTGCTGGTTCGCTTGGCGCGAGACCCTGATCCTCTCTTGCGCGCCGGTGCGGTCTTCTTGCTGGGGACGCACCCCTTCGCCGAAGTGGAGGAGCCACTCGACGAAGCCTTACGGGATAGCGATCCCGTGGTGGCCCGGCGCGCTTGCGAAGCTGTCGTTCGATCCGGATGGGACGGGACGAAACACCCTCGACTGGTCGATTCTCTTTTTGAATTGCTGGGCCGGCCGGACCGCTTCCTTCGCACGGCCGCCCGGATTGCACTGACGCGTACCGCGCCGGATCTTTGGCTCGACCGGGTCACCGCGGAGCGGGTCGAGAATGCCCCCCGCTCGGCTTTGGAGGCGCTGCTTGCCCTCGTCCACGCTCAGAGGTCTCTGGCCCACCGCAACCTGCTCTATCGAAGGTTGACGTCCTTCCGTCTCCAGGAACTGGACAACGAGACCCTTCTGAGCTATCTGCGCGTCCTGCAATTGACGCTGATCCGCAGTCCTCGGGTCAGTCTGTCAACCCCTTACGGAAAGGCTCTCAGCGCCGAGTTGGGGCCCTTTCTACTCAGGCGCTTTCCCAGCGGCGATCATCGCCTCGACCGCGAGCTGCAGGCCGTCATGGCCTATTTGCAGACTCCTGGCGCGATCGAGGCGATTCTCACGCATCTGGCTCCGGACCAGCCGCAGGAGGAGCAGATCCACTCCATCTATTGCCTGCGCGCCATCAACCGCGACTGGACCCGCTCCCAACGCGACCGGCTGATCGACTGGTTCGAAAGAGCCTGGAGATTTCGGGGCGCGGCCAGCATGCAGGGATACATGGACGCTCTCTGGGATTCGGCCCTGAGACTGCTCCCCGCCGAGGAACGGCAGCTCGCCGAGGCGCGCCGGGAAGCCATGCTCGAGGAACGGACCCAGCAACTGGCCTGGCTGGCAGCGGCCGATGACGACTCCACGCCCTCCGATTCCGTGCTGCGCAACATGAGTTTTCCGGAGTTGAGCGACTACCTCGAGCTGGATCCCATGAGCTACGCTCGCGCCACTTTGGAGGAGGGGCGCAGGGTCTTCTACCGGGCCAAGTGCGTCGATTGCCATGTTTTCGGAAGCGAAGGTCGGGGGGGCGGGCCCGATCTGTCGACGGTGGTGAAGCGATTCCGCCGCCGCGAGATCCTGGAGTCGATCATGTACCCCTCGCTCGTGGTTTCCGACCAGTACACCGCCTTGCAGGTGGAGACCCGCGACGGAGAGTCGCTGCTGGGGATGCTGGCCGCGGAAGACTCGACTACCCTTACCCTGATCGACGCCACCGGCCGGCGTTTGGAGATCGCGAAGAGCTCCATCCTGAGCCGTCGGCGCTCCACCGAGTCGCTGATGCCCGAGGGCCTGCTCGAATCGATGAGCCTGCGCGAATTGACGAGCCTCTTTCTGTTTCTGGAACAGGAGCCGGAGTTCTAGAGTGGCGCAGCCTTCCAGGCTGTGCTCGGGTGGCGCAGCCTTCCGGGCTGTGCTCGGGTGGCGCAGCCTTCCGGGCTGTGCTCGGGTGGCGCAGCCTTCCGGGCTGTGCTCGGGTGAAAAGCGCAGGCAGGATGCCTGCGCCACGGTCAGGACGCGTACTTTTTCCGCATCCCGTCGAGGAAGCGGATCGATTCTTCGGTGACTTCCCAGGCGTCGGGCCAGAAGCAGAGATCGACCGTCCACCAATCGCTGGGACAGCCGCAGTCCACGATCTCGGGGATGAGCCGGTCGAAGTCGAGTTGCCCCTGACCGAAGGGGGCATGGGTAGAAGTTTCCTCGTCGTGAAGCGTCCCGTCGGAATCGATCAGATGAACGTGGCCGATCTTGCCGCGAAGCTTCTGCAACAGCTCCAAGGCGCCGCCGGGAAGGGTCTCGCAGTCGCCGGTCTGGCGGGCGCCCACCGCGGCGCACATGTGGGCGTGACAAGTGTCGTAAAGAACTCCGAAGTTGCCGCATCCGGCGTCGAGCATCTCTTCGGTTATCGAGAGGATTTCACTGGGCTTGTTGAAGACGAATCCCGGCTCGAACTCCCAGACCACCCTGACGCCGCGGTCGGCCGCAAGATCCGCACACAGTTTCCAGGCTGCCAGAATCCGTTCCCGCCCCAGTCCGGGGTCGACTCCCGTCTTTTCGAAGACGTCGGGAGGCTCCATCGTGTCGATCCGGATGCAGTCGATGCCGAGGTCCTCGGCAAAGATCAGGTTCTTCGCGAACTCGGCGACATAGGGTCCGGCATCAGCGACGCTGGCAACCTTGTGCATCCAGAGATTGGCGGCCAAACCCGAAAACTCCAGCCCGTGGGAATGGACCAGGTCCTTCAGCTCTTTTCTTTGTCCGCGCGTTTTGTGGGAGTCCGGGTTGGGATGGGGAGCGAAGGCCCCGAATTCAACGCCGTCCATGCCCAGCTCACCGAGCTTCTTCACCACGGTCTCGAAGTCGACGGGGTTTTCCTGGTAAGGCCCGAAACAGTAGGCCCAGCTTCCGATGGAAAGTTTTTTCATGCCGTTACGCCTTCCGCTCGTCACGTTTCACCACAGAGATCAGGGAACACACAGAGCAAGATCGATCATACCGGAATCAACCGGCTGCCAAAAAAGCAACCAGTCCTTTCGATACGAGAATCGAGAACTCTGCGTTCTCGGTGGTGGGTCCCTTCAATCCCCGATCTCCACCGGCCGGTATCCCCCTTTGCTCCGGTAATAGAAGATCAGCCCGAGATAGCAAACCAGCATGATCATGGGCAGGACCGCCACCTTGGCCAGCGTTCCCTGATTGGTCGAGGTAACGATGCGCTCCACCTCTTCCTTCTGAGCGGGGGGAAGCTGCTCGATCTTCTGCTTGTCGAGCGGCCGATACTGAAACATGTATTTGGACTGTTCGGGGAGCGCGATCTGCTGGTGCAAGGAAGGATTCTCCTGGGCCAGCTTGACGTCCAGATCGTTGTCCTGCATGGCCCCGAGAAAGGGGTTCCCCAGGACTCCCACGCAGAGCATTCCGACACCCGCGATGGCATTGAGAGTCAGCGCTCCTCCTCTGGGAAACTGTTCGGATACGACGCCCAACGTCGTGGGCCAGAAGTAGGTTTTGCCGACGCCGTAAAGGGTTGCGGCCAAAAACACCATCCAGGCCACCGATCCAGCGTTGGCCAGCCAGAGTAGACCGGCGGCGGCGATGGCGGAGCAGACCGCGAGCAGGCCCAGGGGGTTGATTCGATGCACGATGGGCCCGGCGAAGAAGCGCAGGACGAACATGATGAACGAGGTGTAGACGAGGACCCAGTTGCCGGCGTTCTCGCCGAATCCTCGCAGAACGGGCGTCATCAAAGCGGCGATCCAGCTGTCGGTCCCCAGTTCGGTCGTCGCCAGCAGCAGCATGATGAGCAGCAGGAAGAAAAACACCGGACGGCCGAAGGTCCCGATTTGCAGGGCAAACCAGAGGGTCGGACCCAGCGTCAGCAGCAGCACCAGATAGCCCGGCAGTGTGAGTCCAAAGACGTTTCCGGTGATCTCGTTGAGCGCGTTGGAGGCGAAGAAAGAGACGAGGAGGCAGCCGCCCCAGCCGAATTCTTCCAGC
>JBFGHF010000469.1:0-4049 GCA_041578355.1 Acidobacteriota bacterium | reverse complement strand
GTGTGGAGCGTCGAGATCACGAAGTGGCCCGTGAGCGAGGCCCGCACCGCGATGGAGGCCACTTCTGTGTCGCGCATCTCCCCCACGAAGACCACGTCGGGGTCCTGGCGCAGGATCGAGCGGAGACCGCTGGCGAAGGTGACTCCCCCTTTCTCGCGGATAGGGACGTGATTGATGCCGGGGAGGGTGACTTCGACGGGATCTTCGAGAGTGACGATATTGATCTCGGGACTATTGATGTGGTCGAGTCCCGCGTGAACGGTGGTGGTCTTGCCGCTTCCGGTCGGACCGGTGACAAGGACCAGCCCTTGCGAGGTCCCCAGGGACTTCTGGAAGGTCTCGAGCTCGTCAGCCTCGAAGCCCAGCCGGTCCAGGGAAGTCAGAGCCGGATCTCTTTTGAGAATCCGCAGGACGCATTTCTCCCCGTAGCTGGTGGGCAGGGTGGAGACGCGGAAGTTCACCTTCTGCCCGTTGTAGATCACCGAGAGCTGTCCGTCCTGCGGAATTCGCCGCTTGGAGATATCCAGTTCGCTGACCACCTTGAAACGGGCGATCATGGGGACCTCGAGCCGTTTGGGAGGGGTGAGCAGGTTGCGAAGCCGTCCGTCGACTCTCAGCCGAACCCGAAACTGCTCTTCATGGGGCTCCAGGTGAATGTCGCTGGCCCGCTTTCGAATCGCTTCCACCAAAACGAAGTTGCAGAGCGTGATGACCGGAGATTGGTCGGTGGCCAACTTGAGATCGAAGGAGATCTCGTCGTCCTCCTCCTCGGCCGTGACATCGGGAAGGTCGGGGTCGCCGCTTCTCAGCTGTTCGATGGCCTTCTTGTAAAAGTCCTCTTCCTCGAGGATCTCGTCGATCAGGCCGCGCGTCTCGAGATGGTATTGAAGGTGACGCTTGAAGTCTCCTTCGGTGCAGGCCGACACACGGACATGGGAGATCCCCGAGATGAACTTGATCTCATCGATGGCGGCCAGGTTGTAGGGATCGAGCATGGCCACCCAAAGCTGGCGGTCGTTTCGCTCGAGCGGAATCACTTCGTGGCGACGAATCACTTCCAGAGGCAGGACGTCGGTGAGGTTCTCCTGCGGTTCATGGCCGTGCAGGTCGACCACTTCCACGTTCATCTGCTCGCGCAGCGCTTTGCGGATCTGTTCTTCGCTGCAGGCACCACTCATGGTGAGCATGTAACCGAGCCGACCCCCTCCCTTCTTCTTCTGCTCGGCCAAGACCTGCTCCAGCGTTCGCTCGTCGATGACTTTGGCTTTGACAAGAATCTCGCCAAGCCGCGGAGGCACCCTGCGGGGTCCCCGTTTGGGCTCCGAACCGGGTGGAGTCGGCTGGGCGGATGCGGTTGCAGGTGAGCTCATATTGCACCTCGAAATCTCATAACGGACCGGGAGCAACGACAGAGCTTTGCCCCTTCCTCGTGCTTATCAACCTACTCATCGAGATTTCGAGCCATCCACTTTAATGAGACGGAACCCGAAATGGACGTCACGAATGCGGCAACCGTGTTCGGACCGACCCGACCCGAGGAACTGGCTGAACGTTGACGGGGAGGTCGGTCCTGAAAGGGCTAAAGAGCGCAGCCCGGGCAAGAGGACTCGCTGAAGCGACGGAGCGCCACCCCGGGTGCGAAGACCATGGGACAAGCCAAGCGCCCAATCCAGAATCGTCTGCTACCGACTTGGCGCCGAGCAAACAGACTGACAAAAAACGACGACTTCTTGACGGATTCCCGCAGATCCCGGGGCCTGAAATGAGCTGAGTGGGCAAATCCTCATTGCTGTCGATAAGTCCTGGGAGGAGAACACGAAACCAAACGGGGCCTCCCGTGGCTCGACCCGGGGAGCTGCTTAGCGGAAGCCGGTCCAGCCCGGCCGGAAAAACCGCTTAAACTAATGAAAAACAGATTCTTACGTAGCATCAAGGCTGGATCCGCCCGGTGCATCTTTCAAACTGCAGACGGAGCCTCTTCCAAGCAAGGCGGGAAACTCTGCGCCGCTGCGGGCCCGTCTCCACGGCCCTCGTGCCTCAAACTTCGCAAGCCCAGGCATCCGAATTGCTTATAGAACCCTGCCCGTTAAAAGGAATTCAGCTCAGGGGGGAGCAACAGAGATGAACCGCGAAACTTCTCACCACGAGATTCACGACGAAACCAGCCGGGTTCCGGGCCGGCTCGGCAAGACCATGGCAAAGATCAAGAGGAGCCTTCCCATGGTCCGCCGCGGACTGCTGGCAGGAACACTGCTGGCTGTGGTGCTGGCGCTGATCCCCATGGAAGCGGGGGCCGAATACCCCGGTAAACCGGCCCTGGAAAGCCTTCAGCAAAAGTTGCGTCAAGTCGATTCCCACTTGACCCAGGGACAGCCTCACATGCTGCGACTCACCGAGAGCGAACTTTTTTGGTGGCTGCAAACCCAAAACCGCCAGTTGCAAAGCACTCAAAACGAAGAGGTGGAAAAGCCGCTCTTTGCCAATCTCGAGTTGGAGGGAGTTTCGGTGGCCAACAATGGCCTCAACCTGCGAACCGCCTTTTCCTTGTTCGGGAAGAAAATCACCCTGCACGTCACGGGTAAGCCGACGCTGGAGCACCGTTACCTCGATCTCGATGTGGACGGAGCCCGTCTCGGATACCTCCCCATTCCTTCGCCCGTCTTCTCACTGGTTTGGAAAAAGCTTCTCGACGGCCCGCTCGGCATGCGTGATCGGCGTTTGCCGGTGCAGGTGAACCAAATCGAGCTGCAGCAAGGGGAATTGGTGGTTCACTACGCCGACTTCTTCAGCGCCATTCTCTAACCCGGACCATTCAGATCCGGCGCAACACTTCACGGGCGGCGAGAAAACCCGGAGCACCGCTGACGCCGCCTCCGGGGTGGCTCCCGCTACCCCCGAGAAACAGTCCCTTGAGGGGTGTTGCGTATCTTGCCAGCTCGGGTACCGGCCGCATGAAGAGTAGTTGGTCGAGCGTGGGCTCGACGTGCGCCAGGTTGCCCCCCGGAATTCGAAATTCCTGCTCGATGTCTCGAGGAGTCAACAACTTGCTGGCGAGGATCTTGCGGTCAAGCCGCGGCGTGTAGTGATTGAGCCGTTTTACCACTCCTTCGACCATCTCCCGGCGTAACGGCTCGCTCCAGCCTTCCCGGTTCTGATAGGGCGTGCCCAGCATGAGCACCGCGACCGTGAAGCGCCCATCGGAGCCCGGCTGGGGTTCCGCCCGAATCTCCAGAAAGGGCATTGCACTCATCGTGCCGTACTTCACCGCATCGTAACAGCGTTCCAGGTCGTCCAGACTGCCCCCGCCGATGTGCGAACGTTCGGCCTGCATTTCACCCAGGCTCTGCCATTGCAGGGGACCGTCCAAACCGAGTAGAAGCAGTGAAGCGACTCCTTGGCTTCTGAGACGCCGAAGCCTCTCCTCGAGGCGCACCTCCAGAGTGCCGGGAGCGAGAAGCTCGAGACAGGCCTCCCGCGGATGACAGGAGGCCACCACCAGCTTGGTTTCGATCTCTTCGCCGTCGGCCAGCACGACCGCCGATACGCGCCCTTCGTCCGTACGAATTCGATCCACCCGGCAGGCGGTTCGGATCTCCACCGAGTTTGCACGGCAAGCGCGGAACAGCGCCTCGACAAGCGAAGCGGGTCCACCCTTGATGAACTTCCGGCTGACACACTGGGCTAGAAGCAGATTGACTGCCGTGCCGGGCGCCCTGGGACCGACGCAACGACTCCAGAGCGCTTCGGCTGCCAGTGATTCAGCGACGGGATGCGAGAACCCGCACTCGGTCAACCAGTCGAAAAGGCTCATGGGAAGGATTCGGGCCAGTTCCAGCAGATCCGATTTTCCCAATCGGCGAAGCGACATGGCGGTCGTCGCAAAGGTGAACAGATCTCCCGCCTCAGGAGACTCGATTTTGGGGGCGGGCCGAGTGAAGATTTCACGGAGTACCTTCCCCAAACGTCCTGTGAGTCTTTGAAATCGAGAGAGGGCTTCCCGATCGGCCTCCGTCAAGCCGCCGTCCTGACTCCCTTCACCGGAGAGAACC
>JBFGHF010000468.1:0-4061 GCA_041578355.1 Acidobacteriota bacterium | reverse complement strand
GCTCAACATGCATGTCGAGATGCCCACCATCGAGAGCATACGCAAGTGCGTCCAGGACAACGAGGGTGTGGCCTTTCTGCCCCGCATGTGCGTCGATCGCGAGCTCGGGCAGGGGGCGCTCAAGGAGGTCTTGGTGCCCGAGCTGAGCGATGTCGAGCGTCAGATTCGACTGCTCTACCCCAGCCAACGAAAGCTGAGCCGGGCCTCGGAGGCTTTTCTGGAGCTGCTCTCGAAGAACGACGACTAGCCTGCGACCCCTGGAAGACAGGCACCCCTGCTTGTCAATCTTCAAAACCGGACCCTGGGAAGCCAGGCATCCCTGCCTGTCAATCTTCAAAACCGGACCCTGGGAAGCCAGGCATCCCTGCCTGTCAATCTTCAAAATCGGAGCCAGGCATCCCTGCCTGTTAAATCGGGGATTCAACAGCCTTGCAAGGCTGGCTTCCGACCGTTCTGGCCGGGGCGCGGTTAGCGCACCGCGAAGGTGAGGCTGGCCCAATAGCTTTCGTAGCTGTGGTCGGGGGCGTCCACCTCGAAGAGGTGAATCCCTCGGATGTACCAGCGCCCAGAGGCGTCGATGGAAAAGGTGGCCAGGCCGTTTGAGTCGGTTTTCTGCGAGTCGGGCGAAGAGCCCTCGGCGGCCGCGTGCAGCCAAAGGCCGGCAAGGGGTCGGTTGCGGAAACGGGCCTCCACCGTCAGTTCCTGGCCGGGTCGGATCTTGTAGGGATGGTTCTGGGGAATCAGCTCGATTTCGAGTCCGGCGGGATCGCGAAAATTATCCGTCTGGGTGTCTCCGACCTGAAGATACGCCTTGACGTATTTGCTGTAGAACTCGACTTCGTCCCGTTCCAGGATGCCCTCTTTCTTGCGTTCCTCGAGGACGTTGAGCACGCCGTCATGTTCCAGATAGTCGTTGAAGTCGGCGCCGCTCAGCGATATCGAACGCGGTTTGGTGGCGGCGGCGATCCAGTAATTGCCCGCCCCCTTGAGATGAATCGGTGCGCTCAGCCAGTTTCCCTCGATCCGCTGCGGGCCGGCCTTCTCCGCGACACCCTCGGGGCCCTGGACCGAGAAACGCGTGAGACGCTCGGGATCGACGGCGTTTTCGCTGACCTCGAAGATCGTCCCGTTTCCCAGGCGGATTCGCAGCTCCTGTCCGGGTTCGGAGAAAAAACGGCTCGACTCCAGCCACATGTCGTGTCCCAGGACGGACACGGCGACGCCGGCCACCAAGAAGACCAATCCGACCGCCCCAACCTTCGAAAATCCCACCATTTTCCCTCCACCAGATGCTGGGTCCGGGATCATTCCATCCCGGCTCTTCCTGAAACCGAACTGACAATCACTCTCTTCCGAAGCCAAGCCTGTGTTTTCGACTCATTCGAAGAACATTCTCTCGAACCCGGCACCTTCCGGATTACGACTTCTTCGAAGTCTCGACGGTCACGCGCCCGATTTTCTGCTCGAGTCGGCGGCTTTTGCAGCGGGGACAGCGGAAGCCCTTTTTCGATCGTTGTTCGTACTCGGAAATGCTGATGACTTCGGCAAATTCGTTGCCGCACTTGGCACAAAGAAACTCGTAGGTCGGCACCGCGCACCTCCTGACTGAGTATACGATTGCCGGGACCGCGTGTGAAGTGGCCGTGGCGCAGCATCCGAACCCCGGGCCGGGACGTTTGCGCACTCGCGGGCAACGCACGGACCCGCCCATCCGACATAGAATAGTTGCGGCGCTGACAGCGCCGTTTGAAGGGAGTGTTCTATGAGGAAATTGCTTGTCGCGGTCTTGTTGATGGTTGGTTCGGGATGGGTCGCTCATGCACAACCACTGGGTCAGAAAGTGCATTATTTCCCGCAGTTCGCGATTGGTGGCGGGGCCGCCACGGACTTCACCATTCACAATCCGAATCTCGAGGCCATCAGCGTCGAGATCCACCTCTTCTACGAGATCCAAGAAGGAGCGGGGACACAGGGACTTTCCCCGGATTGCAGCGAGACGGTCGATTTGCGTGCCGGCAATACTCGAACCATCACGTTCGACGGTCTGACCGGCGACTGCCTCACCCAGGTGGCGCGCGACGGCTGGGCGCGCCTCGATTCTGACCGGAATTTCCAGGCCACGCTCTTCTATCGAATCGAGGGAGTCGGCAACGTGGGGGTTTTCTCCAGCCAGCCGACGCAGCTCCTCAACACGTTCAATATCCAGAACGGCGCTTCGACGGGTGTCGCCTTGGCCAACCCCGACGACCAGCAGAGCGCTGAAGTCGACTTCAAAGTCTTCGACGACGAGGGCGTGATGCGCACGGAAGGGACCCTCAACCTGGCTCCTGGAGGGCATTTCGCCGAGTTCTTCAATCAGCCTCCTTTTTCCGCCTCGGGCAGCGGGGTGGTGCAGTTGACCAGCAGCCAGGCCGTGGTCGCCGTGGCCTTGCGACTCGATCCCAGCAATGGTGGATTCCTGCTCGCCGGCGTGCCCGTCGTCCAACCGGGGTTGCCGATCCGGGCCGAGTTGAATGCCGTAAGCCCCAACATCATCGGCGGGCTGGCGGCCAACCGAGCGGCTCAAGATGTTGTGGGCGCCATTATCGGCGGTGGCGGCATTCAGGGCGCCCTGCAGGACAAGGCCGGCGGGATCAGCCGCAACTGCGCAACCTGCGAGAACGTAGTGACCGACAACTTCGGGACGATCAGCGGCGGCGTCGACAACACGGCCGGCTTTGTGGCCACGGTGGGAGGCGGAGCCGAAAACCAGGCGACCGCGCCCCGCGCCACGGTAGGAGGCGGTCGAGACAACCGAGCCACCGGCACCTCCTCGACGGTGGCGGGCGGCCGCAGCAATCTGGCCAGCGACTTTCGGGCGACGGTGGGGGGAGGAGCGGGAAACCGCGCCCAGAACGAGCACGCGACGGTCGCCGGAGGCTTGGAGAATCAAGCCAACGGCGAGTTCTCGGTTGTGGGCGGCGGTTCCAGTAATCAGGCCGAAGCCTTTGCCAGCACCGTGGCTGGCGGAGACAGAAACATCGCCACCGGTCTGGGAAGCACCATCGCCGGCGGTATCATCAACCAAGCCACCGGAACCCGGTCCAGCGTCGGTGGAGGAGAAGACAATCAGGCCACAGGCACCTCCTCGACCGTGGGCGGGGGAAGGCTCAACACGGCCAGTGAATTCGGGGCGACCATCAGCGGCGGAAGGCTCAACACGGCCAGCGGTCAGAACTCGACGATTCCCGGCGGGCAATTCAACGTGGCCGCTGGAGACTACAGTTTCGCGGCCGGCCGCCGCGCCCAGTCTCTGCACACCGGCACCTTCGTCTGGGCCGACTCCTCCATCACCGAGTTCATTTCGACGGGGCCCGACCAGTTCCTGATCAAAGCCAGAGGCGGCGTCGGCATCGGGACGGCCGAACCCCAGGGCGCCCTCGACGTCAACGGCCCGATCTTTCAGCGGGGCGGGCAGCTCCATGCCGATTACGTTTTCCAGGAGGGGTATGAGCTGCAGTCGATCGAAGAGCATGCCCGGCGGATGTGGCGTGAACATCACCTTCCCGCCGTGCCCGCCCGCAAGCTGGACGAGGAAGGGCGCGAAGTCGTGGATGTGGGGGCCCATTCGCGGGGAATCCTCGAAGAGCTGGAGATCGCCCACATTTACATCGAGCAGCTCAGTGTGGCTCTCAAGGAACAGCAGCGGCAAATCGACGAATTGAAGGTGGCCTTGGCCAAGAAGGACGACTGAAGGCTGCAACGCCAGAGACAGAGCAGGACCAGAGAACCATGAACCAAGCCTACATCGTCTCGGCTTGCCGCACTCCGATCGGCAAGTTCATGGGGGCGTTACAGAGTTTTTCCGCCGTCGATTTGGGCGCCATCGCGGTGCGCGAGGCCATCGCCCGGGCAGGCCGTTCGCCAAGCGAGATCGGCGAAGTGATCATGGGCAACGTCATCTCGGCCGGGTTGGGTCAAAACCCCGCCCGCCAAACCGCCCTGGGAGCCGGAGTGCCCAGCGGCGTCGGCGCCTTCACCGTCAACAAGGTGTGCGGGTCGGGCCTCAAGTCCGTTTCCCT
>JBFGHF010000467.1:0-4074 GCA_041578355.1 Acidobacteriota bacterium | reverse complement strand
TCACGTTCGCTATTACAGTGATGATCTTGCTCTTGATTCCCGCAATGAAGACACCAGTGTTGCGATCGTAGTACCCGTTTTTCCAAACCCCGTTATGAAAATACCACCGGAGAGGAGCGCAGCCTCCCATAGACGACCGCAAACAGAAGCAGGATTCGATGGAGCGTCAGCTCCTCTAAAAGCAGAGGTTGCTCGCCGGCTGCCGCCACTTCGTCCAGCGTCTGGCGCAGCGTCCGCTTACCCTCCGTCACCAGCTCGACCTTACAGCCGTCGAGGTCGTGGGGATCCGGGGTCGGCCCGTGTCTACAAGCAGTCCACCTCGGCGTGGCGGATCTTCCATTCGGAAGCTTCCGGCACCCACAGAAAGTAGACGATTCCGCCGTCGATCGGGACGAAGGTGGCGTAGAAATGCTCGGGCAACTGTTCTCCGAGGCCCCCGTTCTCAGCGGAGTTTTCTTCGCTGGGCAGCTCCTCCCGCGTCATTCTGGCAACGGCGAAGAGATCGGACTCTGCGTCGTTGACCACGCGTTCGCCCAGTTGGTCGATCAAGGGGGGCAGTGCTTCGGCATCGAGCACTTGCGCGAGATTCGTTCTCCGATCCGAGCCGGCGAAATCGAGCAGGAATCGCTTCAAGCCCGAGCGGCGGGCCTTCGCCGATCCGCGCTCCTCGGAGGGAATGAAGCTCGAGCAGGAACCTCCAAGCAAAGCCGGGTTGCGAGTCGAAGATTCCCCGAAAAACTCGAGCGCTTTCTCCACCGATCCGTCGAGGAGCCAGACGGTGAGAAAGGAGCGGACGCTGTCGCGTACCTGATCCTCCTGCTGCGGGACCGGCTGTTGAGCCATGGTTCCCGTCCCTGAAGGTGGTGCCGCACAACCGGCGAGGATCAAAAGGATCGCCCCCGAGCAGACCCATTTTGGCGACACAATCATCTGTCGATGACCCCCGGAAGCCGCCACCACACAACCAGGCTGACCGGGCAGAGCGCCAACCGGCACAGATGAACCGATGGCAAGAGCAACCGTGATCTCATCGCGGAAACTCCCTCAGTGAGTAGTTCGCTGGTCTCCGTCTTTCCGCGCGCGCGCCCGCTGCTTTCCGAACAAGGAATCGTGAACCAATTGTCCTTGTCTGGACTTCTCCTGCCAGATTTTCAATGAAGCCCGGCACTTTTCGCATCGCTCCAAGTGACCGGAGATCTCCTCGTGATCCGGCTTGCCGGCGAAAACATGCCGGTAGATTTTCCTCTCGAAGGACGGCTCCACGCATTCGATTCGTTCTATCAGCTCGAAAAGCCGCTGCATCTCCTGCTTGTCCATCATTGAACCTCAGCCGTGCGCCCCGCGGACCGGGTTCGCGGCGCGGAAGGCGATTCTCCAAGGGTCGCCGGACTCGCCAAAGTACTGATTTGACAATGGCGAGTCGTTGACCACCCCGCGCGCTTTTGCCAGTTCCCCTAGCCGTTCAACAGGGACTCATCAAACCACACGTCAACGTAATCACCGGCGAGCAGAAATCGACACCCGGGAGGCAAGCCAAGCAACCGCATCGCCTGTGGGCAGCGATCAAGTAGGTGCCGCGTATGCAACGGCTCATTCGATTTCGGGCTCCTCCAGCACGTGTTCAGCGGGCGCCCCCGGCGCAGCGGGTTCGGGGCGCAAATGGCCGCCCACGGGGAGCTCACAACCGATTTCGTGGTCCCTCTTGTCAATCCTCAAGATAGTTCGGATCGATTTCAAGGATCAGAGCGCGCGCTTGGGCCAGTTCGGCTTCCGAAACTGCTTTCATTCGATGAGGACTTGGCTGCTCGGATCGGGGAATACCCACGATGTCCAGAATTCCCGAGTAGGCGAAAAGCCTCACACTGGTTTCTTCCTGCCGGTCGCGCAAAACCCTCTCCAATGCGCCCAGGGTCCGCAGGTTCTTTTCGCCCCGGAACAAGGATCCCAGAACAGCAGCCGCTTTGCGCCTGCAATCGAGGTCGGGGTCACTGAAAAGGATCTCGATCATTCGCCCAACCCTGACTGTGCTCCCGAGATCGAATCCGAGGGCCCCCAGGGCGTTGTAACGGACCATGGCGTTGGAGTGGTCCAACAACTTCGAGATTTCCCACTCGGCGTCGAGGCGACCCTCTCTTCCCAAGTCGGCTACCAGGGATGCGACAGCTTCATCATCCTGAAGCACGCCTCTCCGGTATGCCTCCAACCGACTGTCGATCGAGACCTCTTCCAGACGCTCAACGCGCTTGGCTCGCTTGCCCATCAGAACACCTCCGCTTTTTCGACCTCGGCCAGTTTTTGCTTTGCCGCCCTTAACAGGCTCTCCAGTTCGGCTCTGGCCTTTTTCGTCAGCTCACCCGATTGCAACAGTCCTTGAATATTCTTAACATGACCGCGCAAGCCTTCAGTTGCTTGTCTCACCTTTTGCACGTGGTCGTACGGTTTTCCGTCCCTGGGTCGCAGCTTGACCACCTCTCCGGCAAGTTCACGCCTTGCAGCGTCAATCGTTTCCCCGGTCAATTCCTTGTTCAATATGTTGTGAATCGTCTTGCCTGTCGATTCGATGAAACGCCCCAGTTCATCGCTGTTGCGCAGAAGGGATTTTCCAAAAGTTCCATAGCCGCCTCCCGGCCCTACTACGCCAAGAGCGAAGCCTCCCACGGCAACAGACTTTTCTCCCAACGATGCTTGAGGATCCAGCACGGTGTCGACTGCCGTGTAGCCATCGTAGATCGAGGCGCCTATCTCAAAAGCCGCCCAGGCGATTGCCACCACGGCTAAGACCGGGACCTGACCATCCGGGTCCACGAACTTGAGGGGATTGTTGAGGACATAGGCATAGCGGTTGGCGCTTTGCGGATTATCCGGACGGAAACTCTCCCAGGCCGGGTCGATACTGGTAAAACGCCCCAAAGCCCAGTCGCAGTAACGCGCCCCGAAATAGTCCAGAGCGGTTTCGGGATCTCGCTCCTTGTCGGTGAATTTGCGGGCGTCGGACTCCGAGCAGGTGGTGCTGAGCAGCGCGCCGTAGGGGTCGTAGTAATAGCGGCAGGTGGCGGCTCCCGCCGAATCGGTCTTGAGACGCAGGCTGCCCAGGTGGTCCTGATGCCGCCAGCGCAGCCCCTGGCTGTTGTTGATGGCGGCGTGCTTGCCGTTGAAGTAAAGGTTGAACGATTCCCACCCCACTCCCTGCTTGTACTCCCAGGTCGGGTCGCCGTTGGCGTCGTGGAAGTACCAGCGCGTCTCGCCGTTGGCGGTCCGCTTGGCCCGTCGCCCGTCGCCGTCGTAGACGTAGGTCCCTGTGGCGCCGTTGTTGACCGTCTTGATGCGGTTCTCGGCGTCATACTGGTAGGTGAAACCGGGCTCGGCCGTCATGTTGCCGGCAGCGTCGTAGAGGTAGCCGCCGGTCGTGATCCTGTTGGTGGTCGAGCTGATGGCGACGCTGACGGTGGAGGCCCCGCCCGTTCCGGTCTGGGTGGGGCGGTTGGCGTAACGGTCCATCGTGTAAGTCAGCCCCCAGCCTCCCGGATTGGTGGCCGAGATCAGGCGGTTGAGGTAGTCGTAGCAGTAGGTCTGGTCCTGGGTCGTGATCCCGGGCGTGTTTTCATCCAGCCCGTAGACGTTGCCGTTGTTCTTGTTGAGATTGGGATTGGCCGGGCAATTCTGCAGGTAGGAGTAGTCGAGCTGCCAGATCACGGCGGGGTTGGTCACTTTGCGCTGGGAGGGCTGGAGCCGGTTGTTGAAGGTCGTGATGTCGAGCGTGTTGTTGGACAGATCGAGCGTCTCGGTGGCCGACGCGCCGGTGGAGGAATACTCGAAGGTGTACCCGTCGACCAGCAGCTGATAAGCGCTTCCGCCGTTGGACCACCAGGCCTTCTTGTGGCGACCCTGGTTGTCCTGTTCGTAGTGGATCGAGAGCGGCTGGGGCCCGTCCAGGATCCCCGGCCAGCTCGATTTGGTCAACCCGCCCGCGAGGAGTGGATCAGCTCGGGATGCTTCTCCACCGTCAGCCGCGACAGTGAGTCGAAGGTGAAGGTGCGGGTTTGCGATCCCTGGCTGACCTGGGTGAGGTTGTCG
>JBFGHF010000466.1:0-4075 GCA_041578355.1 Acidobacteriota bacterium | reverse complement strand
CGCATGCTCAACGCCGACATGGAGTTCTACAAGCTCCCGGGAGCCCTCGATGTGGGGGACCTCAAAGTGCACATGATGCAGGGAGAAGGCTACGACGAACGCGGGGTGATCGGCCTGGGCGAGCCTCCGGTCGTGTCTCCGGGAGCCGCCATATCCAATGCCGTGGCCAACGCCCTGGGCGTTCGAGTGCCCTATTTGCCGATCACACCGAGGCGGGTCATAGACGCGCTCGAGAAAGGAGGCGTGGGCTGATGAAAGCTTTATCCTACGCCAGACCGTCGACCAGAAACGAGGCCGCTCAACTGCTCGCCAAGAACGGCAAGGCTGCCGTGCTGGCGGGCGGCACCGATCTCTTGAGCCTGCTCAAGGACGGAGTGGTCCAACCCGACCTGCTGGTGGACATCAAATCGATTCGCAGCGACAAGGGTGTGAGTTCCAGATCGGGCGGAGGAATCCGCATCGGCGCGCTCACCACCATCGACGAACTGTTGGCCGAGTCCGCGGCAGGTCCCTACACGGCCCTGGTGCAGGCTGCGGCCGGCATCCACAGCCCCCAGATCCGCTCGCGCGGAACGGTGGGCGGCGAGCTCTGCCAGCGGCCTCGATGTTGGTACTACCGAAACGGCTTCGGGCTGCTGGCCAGCCACAACGGCGAATCGATGCCCGAGAAGGGCGACAACCGCTACCACGCCATTCTGGGACACGCCAAGCGGGCCTATTTCGTGAACCCGTCGAGTTTGGCGCCGGCCTTGATCGCGCTCCAGGCAAGACTGACCATCGCCGGTGCGAAAAAGAGTCGCGAGGTGGCGCTGGAGAAGTTCTATCAGGTTCCCGAATCGAACAGCCAGCGGGAATACAAACTGGAACACGATGAAATCGTCACCGAGGTCCTCCTGCCCGACAACGGGGGAGTGCACAGCGCCACTTACGAAGTGCGCGAACGCGAAGCGCTGGATTGGCCCTTGGTGGGCGCTTCGGTCGCCCTTCAAATGGACGGCGAGACGGTGCGCAGCGCGCGCATTGTTCTCGGGCACGTCGCCCCGGTCCCCTGGATTGCTGAAAAGGCGAGCTCACAGTTGAAAGGCAAAAAGCTGGATGCCGCCGCCGCGGCCGCGGCCGGAGAAGCCGCCGTCGAGGGAGCGCAACCGCTGAGTCAGAACGGCTACAAGGTCGTCCTCGCCCGGACGGCTGTGAAACGCGCCCTGCTCAAGGCGAAGGGAGAGGAGGTCTGAAGATGCCAAACCCGACGAGAATCGAACGGCCCTGCCGCAGGCTCCGCTCCAAGGGCATGTACATCGAAGTGGAACCCGATCTGGAAGTGACGCACAGCAGTGACGGTTTCTATTGGTGCAGCCACACCCAGAACTGCCTGGGACCCGACAACAAGCCTGTGGACAGCGATCACTGCAAAGCGGGCCGCCACTGCTACGAAGTCTGACCGAGGATGCCCGCCCTTCGGCTGGAGGAAGGGAGGGACGGCCGCCTCTGCTAGAATACAGTCGGTGTTTTCAAATGGTCACCCGGAGGACCGATATGAGCAAGACTGCCTTTCCATTGGTGATTCTAGGCTTCTTCTTCGCCAGCTTGGCGGCGGGTGTGAGCGGCGACTATCTCGAGGTTCGGACGTCCGACATCTACACCGGGCCCTGTTTCGCCAACGCCGAGGTCAACCTGACCGGCAAAGAAGCGATTCTGGCTTGGCGGGTCCGCGAGGGTCGTTGGCAGGATGTCGAGTTGAAGGACCTCACGGTCGTGGCCGTCGTCAAGGCGCAGGCCACTTTGGGCGATCCCCACGCCAGTCCCGACCCGGCTCGAGCGGTGATCATGGTGGATGAGAGGGCGAACCCGCAACAAAGCCGGGCCTTGGTTTCGCTTGCGCGGTCGATGTCGGGCTCCCTGTTGGACGACGTGGTCTGGGTGAAAGCCTCGCCCATCGAGTTCGAACTGGGCGCCGAACACGGGCACGCACGGCTGCAAGCGGGGGACATCGCACGCTTCGAAACCCGCGGCCTGCATGAGGGCGACCACCTGTGCGGAAACGAAACCGTTTATTATCCGCCTTTGGTGGACGCGGAGGCGATTCCGGCCTACACCACGGTTCACGAATTCACCGGGTCGGGCCTCAACAGCACCTGGAGCAGTCCCTTCAAGCGAAGCGCCTTCATCGGCCACTTTCGCCAGTAAACGGAAAAATCCCCGCGGGACTCTGCGTCCTCCGCACTCGAATTTCGAGCCCGCTCAGACTAGGCTCCGCCCATGAGAATGAAAAGTCTCCTTCTTGTCCTGCTTCTCCTGGTTTCTCCCTGCCTGGCGGGCGGACCCAAAGTCGAGCGTCTCGAAGCGCCTCCACCCGAAAGCGTCCCCGAAAAGATCCGGACGACACTCGAAGGGCAGGCCTACGCTGTCACACTCAACGGCCAGGAGTTGGCCCACTTCTGGCTTCTCGAGAGTCTTCCCGAGGGTGCTCCGGGCGGCGGCTACGGCCTCAACTTCGCGAACATTCCCTATGGCGCCCCGCTGGGAGCAGTGAAGCTGCTGGAAGAATGGAAGGACTACAAGGACCTTCCCGTGCCGGCGGGGGTCTATACGCTTCGATACGCCCACCAACCAGCCGACGGCAACCATACAGGCGTCTCTTTTTACCGCGATTTCCTGCTGCTTGTCCCCGCCGGCAGCGATCCCGGTTCCGAGGGCGAGATGGAGATCGATCCACTCAACGCGCTCAGCAAAATGTCCACCGGTACGGTCCACCCCGGAGTGATGGCAGTTTTTCCGATCTGGGACGGAGTCGAGACCACCAGCGTCGTAAAGAACGAGATGGAGCAATGGACGCTGGCCTGGAAGGTGGGCGACCAGGTTCTGGGACTGGTGCTCGAGGGTCACGGCGAGATCGAAGGCTATTGAAAAGCTTGCAGCTCGAAGTGCGAAGTTCGACGTGGACGTTCTGATCGGGATCGACGGGGGAGGGAGCAAAACCCGTTGCGTCGTGTCCGATCGCCGAGGGCGCGTCTTGGGTCGGGGGGATTCGGGTCCCTCCAACTATCTCAAAGAAGGACTCTACCCCGCCAAAAGGTCTCTCCGTGAGGCGGTGCGCCTCGCCCTGAAGTCAGCACAGCAAAAGCAGAGATCGATCGTCGCCGCCTGCGCCGGCCTGGCCGGTGTCTATCGGCGCCAGGACCAGGATGTCATGGGGCGGGTTCTGCGGGAGATTCTTGCGACCGAGTGCCTGGTGCTGGAGAGCGATGCCTTCGTAGCCCTGGCGGGAGCGACCGAGGGACGGCCCGGGTTGATTGTCATCTCGGGCACCGGTTCCATCGCCTTCGGAGTGGACGGAAACGGAAAACGCGCCCGCGCCGGCGGTTGGGGGCACATTCTGGGTGACGAGGGGAGTGGCTACGACATCGCCCGTCGGGGTCTGATGGCGGCGCTGCGCGATTACGATGGCCGCGGCCCCAAAACCCTCATCCGCACCCGCATTGCCGAAGAGCTCTACCTGAAGTCCACCGATCAGATCATCCCGCTACTTTACGGCGAGCAGCTCGGCCAAGCCTATCTGGCCGCCCTCTACCCGTTGGTGCTGAGCGCCGCCGAAGCGGGGGACCGAGTCGCCGATCAACTGCTCCGTTCGGCCGCCCAAGAGCTTGCTCTGGCCACGGCAAGCGTGATTCGAAAACTGGCTGGAGGTGCAACGCTGCCGATTGCCGTGCATGGCGGTGTCTTTCAGAACAGCCCACGGTTGCTCCACTATTTTCAAGAGGCGCTCAAGCAAGAGTCCCCCGCCGGTGAAGTCATCGAGCCCAAAGAGACACCCGAAATCGGCGCCATCCTGGCGGCCCGAGCCGCCCTCGAGGGTCGCCGGCTCTTTGCGGGTTAGTGGATATTGATCGTCTTTGCGCAGGGTGCGCCATTTTGAGCCGGATGAGGTGAATCCTGACGGGGTGGAAAGATGGGGCCCGGCGTAAGCCTGCAGATGCCTTCAGCCGGCGGACACCTTGACTTCCCTCAGCGCTTCGGCAATGTCCTCCATGCAGGCTTCCATGCGGTCGATGTGCGTGCGGAAGGAGAGGACGCAGAT
>JBFGHF010000465.1:0-4092 GCA_041578355.1 Acidobacteriota bacterium | reverse complement strand
TCTCCAGAGCGGAAGAAGACTCTGGTTTTCCCCAGCCTCAGGGTCGTTCATTCGATGCTTCGGGTGTGGATTTGAACGTCCGCTTTGTGGCGTCCTGAGACGGCCGCCATTGTTGCTCATGCTTCGGTTTGTTCGGCCATTTCCAGCGCATCATTCACTTCAATACCCAGATATCGAACGGTGCTTTCGAGCTTGGTGTGACCGCCTCCGTAGTTTTTGGCCCGGCGTTCGGCTTCCCGAAGAGGAGGCTTGCGCCCCTTCTCTGTCAGCTTCCCCACGAAGCGGACATTCAGATTTTCCCCGGAAACGTTGAACGAACTACCGCAAAACGGGCATTAGTGGTCATTGAGGCGGTGTGTGTCGAATCCGGTCACGACGCCGATTCATGGACCGCAGCGGGCGCGAGATGCTCGGACAGTCGATCCATCGTCGGTGTTGGGAGCCGCGTCGCAGCGTTCAGGGCTCGAAATTCCTGGTCCAACAGTTGGAGCTCGCGGTGCGCGTGCTCTGCATGGCCGACCTTGATGACCATCGTCTCACCGCTGAACAGGCGCTTCATGATGAACACGATCAGCGACTCCGGCAGCCACTGCAGCACGCGGTGATTCGACGGAGTGATGGGGATGTCATTGGCGCGCAGTACCTCGAGGCCTTCACGAATCCCACGCACCATCAGCCGGAGCGCTTCGTGGTTGGTTGCGAGTTGCTCTGCATCCCCGCCTGCGTATTAGAGGGCGCCGGCGGTCGCCAGCATCTTCGCCACATGTGTCTTCAGCCAAGCGTCCATGTTCGCGCAGATCGACGCCGGAAAGCCCGCCCTTTCGAGCACCTTGGCGATGGGCGCGATCCGCTCCGAGCGCCCGCCGTCGAGCTCACCGATCGTCGTCGGCTGCTCTTGCCGCGATGTAATGACGTATCGAAAAGCGCCGTCCTGAGGTATGGCGGCGGCTCCGGGGAATCCGAGTAGAACGCGTTCTCTGCCCAAAGCCGAAATCATCGGCTCGGGGCCAGCGGCGTTGTTCCCGAAGAACATTACGCTCGGCGTGCATTCGTTCGCGGCGAGGATCGGCAGCACCTCGGCGAGCGCAGGCTTCGGCAATACCACAAGCACGAGGTCGTACGCGTCTCCGCGATCCAGGCGATCGACGACCGAGACGGAGGTCGTCGTGCGCTCTCCCGAAACTCCATTCTCCAACGTGATCCCGTGGTCGCGGAGAGCGTCGTAGCGATCGCCGCGCGCCAGAATCGCCATATCGTGCCCGCTCTGGGCGAGCTTGGCCGCGTACAAACATCCAATGTTCCCGGCACCGTAAATGAGGATTCGCATGACCACCTCCTTTTCCAGAGGTCACCTCGATGTCTTCAAGCCTATCACCGCAGGTTACTCGAGCAAATTCAGGATTTCCGAGCGTCTGAAAAGGGTCATGACCGCTTTCGGCTCTTGGCGGTAGTTCACTGAAGGTTCCGCGGAAAAAACTTGAATGTCCGCTTTGTGGGTGCGAAACCGGCCGATCAAGGGAGATCTACTCTGACCTGAGCGCGAAGCGGGAACCTGCTTGCAAAGCAGGTGCTCGAACGGAATGGTTGCCTTCGGATCGCGACAAGGAGGGTCAGTCAGCTCCGGCAGGGGGCCAGCGGCTTTCCAGGTGGTCGGCGATGCGCTCCAGGTCTTGGGAAGTTTTGCCTCCGAAAGCGCGGCAGCCGACCTCTCCGAACTGGCTGCACAGGGTCGCCTGGTCGGAGTCGTCCATGACCCGGTCCCCCGCGCTGAAGAGGATGTTGTCTTCCTTGAAGATGTGCTGTCGCAGCAGCTCGAGGTATTGGCGGGCGTTTTCACGGAAGCGGGCGATGGCGCCGGCATCACCGGATTCTGCCGCTTCCAACGCCTCGGCCATGTTGCGGGTGAACTGGCGGGCAAGGCTGTGTTCGTAGAGCATGACGCCGATCGGACCACCCTGGTTGGGGATCCCCCGGGTTTCCAGGAGCGGAAAGAGCAGATTCTCCTCTTTGGCGTGGTGGCAGGCATCGGCGAAGAGCTGGAAGAACTCGACACAGCGCCCTAAAGAGTCGCCTTCAAAGCGTCCTTCTTCCTTGAAACGGACCAGAAGGCGTTCCAATACACCTAAGACGCGCAGAATGATCTGGTGTTCTCGGCGTAAGGTTGTGGAGGCAAGCTTTTCCGGTTTCGATTCTGGCATGATCTATCGAGGTGCTCCTGAAGTCGTTCAATCTCGAACTTCCGTGTCAGTTCAATCCCGAGTTTCCGTGTCAGAGCTTCAAAACCAATTTTGGGGCTTTTGGGGATTTCGAAGCTCCCGCACGGTTGCCGGTCGCCGTGTTCAGTCACCTGCTGTCATGAACTCGGGCGAGGTCAGTTCGGCCATCAAAGTGGCCTCCCCGGCGGCGCAGGCGCAGTGGTTCTCCAGCAATTCATGAATGAAGTCCTCGGCTTCCTCACGGCTGGCAAATGTGGCGCATTCGAAATGGTCGCCAGAGGCTTCGCTATGATTGAGCTTGGGGTCTATTTCTTCCAGACTCAAATAAACCAGATATCGTAATTCAGCCATTCTTGTCTTCTCCTCCCGTACGCTGGACACCCCTAGGTGGCCGTTGTGTGTTGGGCGTGGCCGGAGACGACGAGGAAGCCTTCTTCTTGACTCTCCGTACACTGTTGCTGTTGCATCGGGGACATGCCCTCTCCCGCATCTCCTGGGGCGAGTAGTCATCTTCGTATTCGTGCCCGCAACGGAGGCAGTGAAAGTTCGCTGCTCGTTTCACTAAGGTCATTTCGTGATCACTCTCCTGGCCGCCCCGGAGCCGACCTTGATTGCGCCGGGCGCCCGGGGGCCGCGGCCAGCACCCGGTGCCGCGCTTCGGGCCATCCCTCTTACCCGGCCGGCTGAGCAGCGTGTGCTGCAGTGGTTGCCTGGGGCGGTCCGCTTGGCGCCGCTGCCTTCTCTATTCGTTTGCGACGCCGTGAGAGAATTTTTACCGTTTCGGTGACCTCCTCTTGGCTGACCTGCTGGCGGAGCTGTTCCAGTTCCCGCATCACCCGGGCGAACTTCTGCCCTTCGGCGGCGCTGATCCATTCCAACTGCAGACGCTCCGGGCGAATGCCGAGCTTCTCCATCTCATTCCAGATCTTCTCCACTCGGCGCTGTGTCCAGGTGACGGCGTCGATGTAGTGACAATCGGAAAAATGGCAGCCCGAAATGAGCACCAGTGGCGCCCGGCGTTCAAAGGCGCGCCAGACGAACTTCTCATCCACCCGCCCGCTGCACATGGTGCGGATCAGGCGGACCGACGACGGATACTGAAGTCTTGAAGTCCCGGCGTTGTCGCCTCCTGCATAGGAGCACCAGTTGCAGGCGAAAGTGACGATCTTCTCCTCGGGGGATTGGGCCAGCAAAGCGTCGATCTGGGCAACGATCTGCTCGTCGCTAAAGTGACGCATGCGGATGGCGCTGGGAGCGCACTCGGCGCTGCAGGTGCCGCAGCCGGCGCACGCCGCCTCGATCACAACGGGATACTTCTTCTCCTTCTTGCTGGGGAAGGTGATGGCGTTGTAGGGACAAACCCGGGCGCAGCGTCCACAGAAGTTGCAGAGTTCGTTGTTGATGGTGGAAGTGATCGCTTCGATCTCCACCTCTCCGGCCTTCAGGAGGATGCCGGCGCGGGCAGCGGCGGCTCCTGCTTGCGTCACGCTCTCCTTGACGTCTTTGGGCCCCTCGCAGCAACCCGCGAAGAATACGCCCTGAGTAGGAGCATCGACAGGCTTGAGCTTGGGGTGCGACTCGAGAAAGAAACCGTCTCCGGTCCGCGAGAGTGTCAGGAGTCTTTGCACGATCTCACTGTCCCGTCTCGGCACCACTCCCACCGAGAGCACCAGTTCATCGAGCTCGTGAGTCTCCACCCGACCCATCAGTGTGTTCTCGACCGTCACCTTGAGGCTGTGCGTGTCCGGATCCTCCTCCACCCCGCCCGGCAAGCCGCGGATGTACTGGACGCCGCTTTCCCGGCTGCGCCGGTAGAGGTCTTCGAAGCCTTTGCCGAAAGCTCGAATGTCGAGATAGAAGACCTTGATCTCCATCT
>JBFGHF010000464.1:0-4099 GCA_041578355.1 Acidobacteriota bacterium | reverse complement strand
GCCTCATTCAACAACCCGGCTTATTTCGCAACGGTTCGAGAGACGCGCAAGGCTGTTTTCGAACGTGACGGGACGGTCGTCGCCTCGCGCTTCTGTGCGGGTTGCCACGATCCGGTTCCTTTCTTCAGCGGGGAGTTCGACGAGCCGCGCTTCGACTCCCCCGACTACGACCTGGCTTCAGACCCCATGGCCAACGCGGGCATCACTTGTTCGGTCTGTCATTCGATCAGTCACATCAATTCTCCGCGGGGCAACGCCGACTATACGATCGACGAGCCCGCTCACTATCCGTTCGCCTTCAGCCGCAGCGCCGACCTGGCTTGGCTGAGCCAGCAGCTGGTGAAGGCCAAGCCCGAATTTCATAAGAAGACCTTTCTCAAGCCGCTTCACAAGACCACCGAGTTCTGCGGGACTTGTCACAAGGTGCATCTGCCCAAGGAGCTGAATGCCTACAAATGGCTGCGGGGCCAGAACCACCAGGACTCTTTCTGGCTGAGCGGCGTCAGCGGCCAGGGGGTGGCCAGCTTCTACTACCCCGCCGAGGCCGAACCGAACTGCAATCGCTGCCACATGCCAACCATGGCGTCGCAGGATTTCGGCGCCAAGCTTCTCGACGATTCGGGGCAGCTCAAGGTCCACGATCATCAGTTTCCCTCGGCCAACACGGCCATCCCCTACCTTCTGGGAATGCCTGAAGAGGTCATCGAGGCGCACCGCCGCTTCAACGAGGGCGTAATGCGTGTCGACATCTTCGGCGTCCGCAAGGAAGGGCGAATCGACGGAGAGCTTTCCGGAGCGCTGAGGCCGCAGCTTCCGTTCCTCGAGCCGGGCCGGACCTACTTGATCGAAACCGTGATCCGGACCTTGAAGATGGGACATATCTTCACGCAGGGAACCGCCGATTCCAACGAAGTGTGGTTGGATGTGACGGTTCGCGACGGCGGGCGGGTCCTGGGACGCATGGGCGGCGTCGACGCCGACGGGGCAGTCGACCCCTGGTCGCATTTCGTCAACGCCTACGTCATCGACAGAGAAGGAAACCGAATCGACCGGCGCAACGCGCAAGACATCTTCGTTCCCCTTTACGACCACCAGATTCCGCCCGGCGCCGCGGACGTGGTGCACCTCTTGATCGATCTGCCCCGCAATCTGCAAGGACCTGTCACCATCGAGGCCAAGCTCCGCTACCGCAAATTCGACACCACCTACATGCGTTTCTTTCAGGCAGAGGATTTCCGCGCCAACACCTTGCCCGTGATGACTCTGGCGACCGATCGCGTGACCCTTCCGGTCAAGCCGGGCCAAGCGGTGTCCGGCCAGGAGACGGGGGTTCCGGCTTGGGAGCGCTGGAACGACTATGGAATCGGCCTGCTGCGCCGCGGTCAGTTGCGGCAAGCCGAAGAAGCTTTTCTAGAGGTGGAGACGAGGGGACGTCCCGACGGCCCGCTCAACGCCGCACGCGTCTATCTGGCCGAGGGCTTGATCCAAACCCACGCGCCCGAGGCACTGGGCCGGGCGGGCAAGATGCAGGACCCGGCCGCCAACCCGTGGACGCTGCTTTGGCTGTCCGGTCTGGTAAACCAGCAAAACGGCGACTACGACGCGGCCATCGCCAACTTCGGGGAACTGGTCAAGGGAGGATTCGCCGAGGCCGGCGGGCGCAACTTCGATTTTTCCAAGGACTACCGGCTCCTGGCCGAGTTGGGACGCGCCTACTATCAGCGCGCCCGACAGGAACGAGGTCAGGCGGGCCGGGTTCGCCGCGACGAACTCTTGAATGAAGCGTCCCGCTGGTTCGAGTCGGCGCTGCTCTACGACCCGGAGAACCTGGAGGCGCACTGGGGACTCAAACAGGTGTTCAACCTGCTCGGCGATTCGGAAAGGGAGAAACACCACTCCGAATTGCACGCCATCTACAAGCCCGACGACAACGCCCGCGATCAGGCCATCGCCGCCGCCCGACGCAAAAACCCGGCGGCCAACCACGCGGCCGAGCAAGTCGTCATCTACGATCTGCGGCGAGAGGGGCGGTTTCCGGGGGACATCGACGAGTGGAAAGCGGAAAGTCATGAAGCGAGAGAATGAAGTGAAGCAGCGGGATCCCGAGATCGCTCCCGAAGAAGAACTCGTCCCCGAGGACGACACGATCATCGGCAAGGCCTTTCGCTGGTCGTTGCTGGTCATTCTGGGCGTCGTCGGACTGGTTGCGTTGGGCTTTTATTTGAGCCGGGAAGACGCGCCCCAGGCGGCCATACGCGAAGTCGAGGTGGACACGCCGGAGAATCTGGTGCAGGACGCCGAAAGCCTCCCGGAGGTGCGCTTCACCGACATCACCCGGGAAGCCGGCATCCAATTCGTCCACGTCAACGGGGCCCGGGGAGAGAAGATGCTCCCCGAGACGATGGGCGGCGGAGTGGCGTTTCTCGACTACGACAACGATGGAGACCAGGACCTGCTTTTCGTCAATTCGGATGTTTGGCCGGGCGACCCGGCGCCGTCGGCCAGACGCGGGATGGCGCTCTACGAAAACGACGGAAGCGGACGTTTTCAAGATGCCACAGCCGCCGCGGGACTGAACGTCACGTTCTACGGCATGGGGGTGGCCGCCGGAGATTTCGACGGCGACGGCTGGACCGATCTCTTCCTTACCGCCTTGGGCCCGAACCGCCTCTTCCGCAATGAAAGAGGACGCTTCCGAGACGTCACCGCCCAAGCCGGAGTTGGCGGGGAAAGAGACGAGTGGAGCAGTAGCGCAGGGTTCTTCGATTACGACAACGACGGCGACCTCGACCTCTTCGTTGGCAATTACGTGCGCTGGACGCGGCAGATCGACCTGGATTTGAACTTCACCCTCAACGGGAGGGACCGGGCTTACGGCCCTCCCACCAATTTCACCGGGACCTATCCTTATCTCTACCGAAACGAGGGCGCCGGCCGATTCCGCGACGTGTCGGCCGAAGCGGGAGTCCAAATCGAGAATCCCGTCACGGGAAAGCCCATGGCCAAAGCACTGGGCCTGGCTCCCATCGATCTGGACCGCGACGGCTGGATGGATGTCGTGGTGGCCAACGACACCGTCCAGAATTTTCTCTTTCACAACCAAGGGGACGGGACCTTCGAGGAAATCGGCGCTTTCGCCGGAGTGGGATTCGACAGCCACGGCAGTGCGACCGGCGCCATGGGGATCGACGCGGCCCATTACCGCAACAGCGCCTGGTTGGCCCTGGCGGTAGCCAACTTCGCCAACGAGATGACTTCCCTGATGGTCTCGCAGGACGATCCGCTGCTCTACGTCGACGAAACGGCGACCGAGGGGATCGGATCACCCAGCCGGTTGAGCCTCAGCTTTGGACTCTTCTTCTTCGACTACGATTTGGACGGCCGTCTTGACCTGCTGCAGGCCAACGGACACCTGGAGGAGGAGATCAACCAGGTGCAAAAGAGCCAGTTCTACGAGCAGGCGGCACAGCTTTTCTGGAACTCCGGACCCCAGGCGAAATCGTGTTTCGTCCAGGTCCCGCAAGATTCCGCAGGGGACCTTTCCAAGCCGATCGTGGGCCGGGGGGCGGCCTACGCCGACATCGACGGAGACGGCGATCTCGACGTGGTGCTGACCCAGACCGGGCGGGAGGCGCTGTTGCTGCGCAACGATCAGGAGCTGGGCCGCCACTGGCTGCGGATCAAGTTGAGGGGAGGGAAGGGGAATCCCGAAGCGATCGGCGCCTGGGTCGAGTTGACCTCCAACGGCATCACCCAGCGCCGTCAGGTCATGCCCACACGCAGCTACCTCTCCCAAGTGGAGCTCCCCCTCACTTTCGGGCTGGGCGATTCAACCCGGATCGACTCCATCACCGTGCGCTGGCCGGACGGGAGCGTCGAGGAGGTGGCGCCTCCCCAGGCCGTCGACACGACCTTGGTCGTCGAGCGGTAATCGTGGCACGAGCATCTCTGCTTGTAATTGTGTTGGCTGGACCAGAGAGCGAAGCTTGGAGCCACGGTCGAAGGCGGGACCCGTGACCGAGGGGACCCGGAGCGCAGCCTGGAAGGCCGCGCCACGCTATGGCCTGTTATACTGGTGCTCAATGGTTCGGAAGGTTGT
>JBFGHF010000463.1:0-4102 GCA_041578355.1 Acidobacteriota bacterium | reverse complement strand
GGCGCGTGCGAAGGGACAGTAATAACAAGGAAACTTGCGGAGCCCCGCCCGATAGAGGAAATCGACCTCCTCGTGATACATGAAGAACTGTTCGTCGAAAAAACCGACTTCCTGGATCACCTTGGAGTGGACCAGCAAAACGCAACCGAGCAGCAATTCCACCCGGCGGACCCGGTCGAAGGGCGGGGAGTCGGGCCGGTCGATCCCCTGAAAGCGCGAGGCGACATGGCTCCAGGTGACATCACCCCAGGCCGCGTCCAGGTGGGTGGGCCTCTCGGCGCGGAGGACCTTGGGGCCGTAGACGCCGGGCCCCGTCTTTTCCGCGAACTCGACCAGCTTGTCGATCAAATCGGGTTCCAGCACCACGTCGTTGTTCAAGAAGAGAAAATAGGTGGGACTCTTTTCGACCGGGCTTCGGGAAGAATTGAAATACCTTCCCAAGACCCGATTCAAGCCGGCGCCGTAGCCGCGGTTGCTGGAGATGCGCTCCAGTTCGAACTGATCGGGGACCAGGTCGGCCGAGCCGTCCTCGGAGCCGTTGTCCACCACCACCGTCCGCAGGCTCGGATAGGAGCTCGACTGGAGGCTGACCAGGGTGTCCGTAAGCACTTCGCGCCCGTTCCAGTTGACGCAGATGGCTAGCACTGGCGGAGCAGCCGACATAGTTGACCTGTGGAAAGTGTTCTCTGCCGCCGCAGCCGAAGGCGTCGGCCCAAGAGCTGCGGGGTGGCGGCCAATCCCGCCAGGATGCCTCGAAAGAAGGAAGCGGAGAAGCCCACCTTCCAGAGATGGAAAAGCGCGCTCCGGCTCCATCCCAGAGCCAGCCAGTGGAGATTCCTCAGCGGTTGATAGAGGACCATCAGCCGCCAGCGGTTACGGGTGATCCAGTAAACCCGGTTGGGCGAATAGTACACTCCCTGGAAGGTGCCTGAACGGGGTTTGCGGCCGGGGTCGGAAGCGGCTTCGATGTGGTAGACGACCGCGTCGGGGAGATAGAGACAGCGATGCCCGGCGCATTGGGCCCGCAAACTCAGTTCGACATCCTCCAGGTAGATGCGGAAGGCTTCGTCGAAGTATCCGACTTTCTCGAACAGGGAGCGGCGGTAGAAGGCGGCCCCCGCGCTGGCCCCCAGCACGGGCCGTTTCTCCAGGTATCGATCGGGCGCCTCGCCCTGGCCCCGCTTGTAGGGCATGCCGCGCCGGTTGTAGCAGTCTCCGGCGCTGTCCAACTTGCGGCGCTCCTGGAATCTCATCATGCGGCTGGCGAAGAAGCTGTAATCGGGATGCCCCTCCAGGCCCCGCAGCCCGGCCTCGATCCAGCCGGGGTCGGCCTCGGTGTCGTTGTTGAGCAAAGCCACCGCCGGGGTCCGGCTCTCGGCGATCCCGCGATTGACGGCCCGGGCGAATCCCTGGTTGGAATCGAGCCGCAGGCAATCGACCTCCGGGTAGCGGGAGGCGACCAGCCTGCCGGTCTCGTCGGTCGAGCCGTTGTCGACCACCAGGACGGCCGGCAGAACCCGCTGGGCGCGCAGCGAGGCCAGGCAATGATCGAGCAGACCCCAGCCGTTCCAGGTGGGAATGACGACCGTGATGCGATCCTCTCCATGCTCACTCATGCCGGCCCGCGAGGATACCCCGATTGTAGTGGTAGGTCATCAAATGGGGGTAAAAACGGCTCAGGTCGGGACGGCGCCAATGCTCGGTGGCGCAGCAGAGCCGGGTCAGCAGCTCCATCTTCAAACGCTGCAACAGGCTGTATTGCGGGACTTTCTCGACGTTGAGGAAGCTTTCCAGATCGGGGTGTTTGCGATAGAAGGTCCAAGCCGTGCGGCCCACCGTGTACTGGCGCCGGATGAAGGAAGACATGGCGGTCGGGTGGTGATGGTAGGCCACGGCCTGCGGATTGTAAACCAGTCTCATGCCCCGTCGCTCGAGGCGCAACCCCAGTTCCATATCCTCCCAGCCGTATTCGGTGAAAGACTCGTCGAATCCTCCGGCTTCGCGAAAGAAACGGAGCGAAATGGAGAGATTGCTGGTGTAGAAGAAATTGAAGGGAACCCTGTCGGGGTCCTCGATCAGCTTGAAGCCGAACTGCCAGCCGTACTCGCCGATGTACTCCATGAAACGGGTTCGAGGGTACTCCCTGGCCCAGGGCGTGTAGCCGATGACCACGCGCCGGTGGTCGTCGTCATCCCGAGCGAGGCGATGCTGGGCCAGGAAATCGGGTTGGGGAACCGTGTCGTCGCCCAGAAAGACGAGGTGGCGGCCCCGGGCCTCGCGGGCACCCAGGTTGCGGGCCGCCCCCTGCTTGCGGTTGGGCTGGCTCAAGGCAAGCAGGGGCACTCGGAAGGAACGGGCTCTCTCCCGCAGCATTTCCGCCGTGCCGTCGCTGGAGCCGTCGTCGACGACGATCACCTCGAACCCCGGACCGCCCCCCTGCTGGTTCTCCAGCGCGTCCAGCGTCAGGGAGAGAATCCGGCGCCGGTTGAAGGTGGGGATGAGGACGCTAAATTCCACGCTCCACCTGCTCCCGAAATCGACTCCAGGCGCTGCGCAGTCCTTCGCGCCTCAGGGTTCGAAGCAGCGCTTTCCAACTGGGCGGAGGGGTTTCGGCGGGAGCGCTCGTGCGCAACTTGCCGGCCCGCCACTGCTCGGCCTCCAACTCCGACCTCAGACCGTCGATCCTCTCGGCCAGCTTTTCCGGCAGACCCTCCAGCCGTTTCGCCGCTTCGTCCCAGCCGGGCCACGGCCCCAGTTGCAGCCACCGGAGCCACTCCATTTCCTTCTCGGTATACTCCGGGTCCTCGACGATCGCTCGAAGCGGGTCCCCGAAAAGCCGGATGATCTCTTCGTCGCCGCGCCGGCGCAGCGCCTGGACTTTCCGGCGCTTCGCCATCCATCGAGGGAAGCAGCCCAAAACGTCCTCCACCGCCACCAGGTGGTTGAGGGCGTCGATGAGCTGCTCGAAGGCCTGGGGCTCGCGGCGCCCAAGCCGGCTGCGGGTATCCTCCCAGAGATAGAAGCTCTCTTTGCGCACTCCCGAGAGCCGAACGGCCCGGCTGATCGCCAGGCTCACGGCCAGCGGCAGGATCTTTCGGAAGTTCTCCTCCTGATAGTTCTTGAGGATGGTCAGCAAGGCGTTGCGGTGCATCAGGTAGCGCATCTTCTCGTCGGGATGTTCGGCGAAGGTGGCGTGGCCCTTGTGGAACACGATCGAGCCGGGCGCGAAGGCCACCTCCTTTCCGGCCAGCCAAACCCGCCAACCGAAATCGACGTCCTCGAAGATGGCGAAAAAATCGGCGTCGAATCCTCCCAGGTCGAGGAAGAGCCCGCGCTCGACCAGCATGGCTCCGCCGCAGGGAAAGAGGATCCTGTCGTCGGCCGCGACGTCTTCGGCCAGCTTTCCGATGTCCCGCTGCAGAGCGTAGCCCAGGTACTGCAGCGACGAGCCGTTGAAATCGACGCGCCTGCCGTCCCAGCTCAAAATCCGGCTGCCGACGCAGGGCGTTTCGGCGCTGAGCAGGGGAAGGGCGGCCTCGAGCCAGCGGTTGTCGGCCCTCATGTCGTTGTTGATGAAAGCCAGATGAATGCCCTCGGCCTCTTCGGCGGCTTGATTGCAGGGATGGGCAAAGCCACGGTTGTCGTCGTTCTCGATGATGCGCACGGCGGGGTGGTTGTGGCGCAGCCAGTCGGTGGAACCGTCCGAGCTGCCGTTGTCGACCACGATGATCTCGCCGGCCTCCAGGCCTGTCAGCGAGGGCAGCAGGGTGCGCAGGTGGCCCAGACCGTTCCAGTTTACGGTGACGATGGAAACGTCAGAGGCGGATGGGGACATCTTTGCGATCCACGATCAGCCGTTTCAGCTCGGAGTCGCTTCGGCGGCGCCCGCTTTGAATCCTCCAGCGCTGGCGCAAGGTGTCGGGAAGCAGAAGCAGGTTCCAGGCGAAATTTTTCATTTGGGCAAGTTTGCGGCGCGGCGGCTGGCGAAGCGAAAGCAGCTCCATCAGCGCCCTCAGTGCGTTGGCCGGCTCGTAGTTCTTGAGCAGCGCCCGCATGTTGTGGCGCTCCCCCATCACCTCTCTCCAGCCGAATCCCTGTTCGG
>JBFGHF010000462.1:0-4104 GCA_041578355.1 Acidobacteriota bacterium | reverse complement strand
TCCGACCGTTTCGGGCTGTCGCAGCTCTACCAGCTGAGGGGAAGGGTGGGACGCTCTCACCGGCGGGCCTACGCCTATTTCCTGATTCCCTCGCCCGAAGTACTCACTACCAAGGCCCGCAAGCGACTGACGGCGATTCGAGAGTTCTCCGACTTGGGAACCGGATTCCGGATTGCAGCCTTGGACTTGGAGATCAGGGGCGCCGGCAACCTTCTCGGGGCCGAACAGCACGGACACATCAATTCCGTGGGTTTCGACCTCTACATGAAACTGCTCGAGAACACCATTCGGGAACTCAAAGGGGAACCAATCCCCGAGGAGATCCAGACCAGCATCGACCTCGGTGTGGGCATCCAGATCCCTCCCCATTACATCGGGGATGCACAATGGCGGCTGTGGCTCTACAAGCGGATCGCCAGCGTCTATGACCCGGAGGCCTTGGACAGCCTGCGCGAAGAAACCATCGACCGCTTCGGGAAATACCCCCGCTCGGTAGCCAACCTCTTCGAATACGCCGGACTGAGACTGGCGGCCACTCCATTGAGAATCCAGTCGCTCGACCTCCGCAAACAACGACTCCTTCTGAAGTTTCGATCCGATACACCGATCGCCTCCGCCGGTTTGGTGTCACTGGTGGGACGGGATAGCCGCATGTCCCTCAGCCCCGACGGTCTCCTGACCGTGGAGATCGGCAAGGTGTCGGGGCCTCCGCTTTTCGCCCTGGTGCGCGACGTTCTGGAAGAGCTGGCTATGTTAAAATCCGAGTAATCCCTCCTGGTCTGGCCCGATCGGCAATCAGTACTGTTCAAGTCCGTTCGATCGCCACCGGAGGGTGAACTGCTAGTGCGGATATGTGGATTTTTCGATTCTCGGCAATTCTCCTCCTCGCCGCGCTGGGTTGCGCAGCCCAGCCCGAGCCGGAGCCGGAGCTATCCGATCAATCGGTTCGGCACCCCGTGGTGAGGATCAACGGCGAAGACTATTACTCGGACGATCTGCAGCGGTTTCTGCGCATCGGACAGGAGGATTCCGACATCGAACCGACCCCCGAAATCATTCACGAGTTCATCGTTCACCGGCTCTTGCTGCAGCAAGCCGGCGAATCGGGCATTCAGATCGATCCCCAAGAAGTCGAGTTGCGGGCAAGGCGCTGGTTCGGCTCCGACCCCGGGGCGGATTCCCTGGAGCATGTAGGCGACCTCCTCAAGGTGGAAAAGTTTCTCCAATCGAACATCTCCGCCCAGAATTCCGTCAAGCTCCATGGAATGCAGCAGTACTACGAGAAGCACGCCGATCAATTCGTTCAGCAGGACAGGATTCGGGTGCTGGAGATCCTGGTGCCGGAGAGGGAGCGGGCCGAGCAATTGCGTGCCAGTCTGAAACCGGGCGACTTTCGGACTTTTCGGGAGCTTGCCCGGCTCCACTCCACGGGGAGCACGGCCCCTTCGGGAGGCGAGCTGGGAACGTTTGAGCCGGGCGACCTGCCCCAGCGTTTCGAGCAGGTCATTTTCAGCCTGAGAGTGGGAGAGATCAGCGAGGTCTTTCGCTCCGAGCTCGGTTACCACCTTTTCACGGTGGAGGAACGCACCCATCGTCATGCCCAGAAGTTTTACGAAGTTTATAATGAGATTTTCGAAAGGCTGGTGGCGGACCAGGAGCGCCAAGCGCTCGATACGCTCGTGGCGGGACTCATCGAACGAGCGTCGATCGAGATCTTGGATCCGGCCCTTTCCGGTCGAGGGAGCGAAGAGAATGTACAGATTCAGCGCTAGGCTGATCGTGCTGCTGGCCCTGGCGACGGGTACGGCGTGGGCACAAGAAGAGGAGAGAATCCTCGACGAAATCGTCGCCAAGGTCAACCAGGAAACCATCACCTTGACCGACCTTCAGGACGAGTTGCGTCTGCTGCGGATCAGCATCCGCGACGAGTTCACCGATCCCGCTAGCCGCGACCAGGCGTTCGAGCAACGCAAGTCCGGTCTTCTCAAGACCATGATCCAAAACGCCGTCATGCTTCAAAAGGCGGAGGAACTGGGACTGACCACGGACGTCGACCGGAGTGTGGATCAAGCCATCGAGAACATGCGAAAACAGATGGGCATCCCCACCCTGGAGACTTTCGAACAAGCGCTGCGACAGCGGGGGACCAACCTGCAGGAGTTCCGCGGGAGCCTCCGGGAAAACATGGTCATCCAATGGCTGATTCAGCAGTCCGTCTATTCCAAACTGACCCTCCTCACCGCGGAGGTCGAAGCCTACTACAACTCCAACCAGGACCAGTTCACCGAGCCCGCAGAAGTGGAGTTGCAGGAGATCGTGGTGCTCAACGAAGGCCGTGATCAGCAGGAGGCCCGCCGCATCGCCGAGCAGGCCCTGAGCCGTTTGCGCGACGGAGCCCCCTTCGAGGAGGTGGCCAGAGAGGTTTCCGAGGGAGCCACCGCTGCCCGAGGCGGCGCTATCGGCACATTCAAGAAAGGGACCCTGGCGGCCGCCACCGAAGACGTGGTCTTCGAATTGGAAGAGGGAGAGATCAGCGGTTTGATCGAAACCAACTACGGTTTTCAAATCGCGAAAGTCGTGAAGAAAAGCGCGCCGCGCGTGCGCCCCCTGGAGGAAGTCCGTCCCTCCGTTCAGCAGATCCTCTATCAAAGAAAGGCGGACCCCGAAGTCAAGGCTTTCGTGGACGATCTGATTCGCCAGAGCTTCATCTACGTAAAACCAAAATACAGGGAACAATACGATCTCGACGGCCTGGTCGCGGGAGATTGAGGGACGACCGCACCCCCCGCAGTCCCAGCAGCCCTCCTCAAACTCCTGCCTCACGACAGTCGGGCAGGCACCGGTCTTTCGCCTCGCATCCGGGCTGCCTTTCTGCGATACTGAGCTTACGGGCAGCAGGCTCATGGATGTTTGTCCCAATTGTCAGTTCGCGTTGATCGACCGGCCGACTTACTGTCCATACTGCGGTTTGCAATTGACGCATCCCCTCTGGAAGAAGGTCGGTGCCTGGATCTTGTTGTTCCTGATAGGCTACGGTTTGGTCAAATGTCATCTCAGATTGCTGGAGGGATTCGGAGACGGCCGGTCGGCGCCGGCAGCACCGACAAGCGGCCAGATCCGATAAGACCTCCGTTTCGGAGCAAATGACTCTTCAAAGTCGGCAGTGCGGCTCGTATCTGATCTCCTGGGACTCCGCCACCAATGTCGGCCGTGTCCGGCAAAACAACGAAGACGCGCTGATTGAGTCTCCCGAGATCGGACTTTTCGGGGTCTGCGACGGGCTGGGCGGTCACGCTGCCGGCGAAGTGGCGAGCCGCATCGCTTCAGACACCTTGATGGAGTTTCTCCACCGCAACTCGAAGCGACCCGAGCAGAGTTTGATCGAAGCCGTGCGGGAGGCCAATTGGCGAATTCTCAAAGAACAGCAAAAGCGTCCCGAACGCCATGGCATGGGGACCACTCTAAGCGCCGTTTGGATCTCGCCCAAAGGCAGCCGGAAATCCTGGGTAGTCCATATCGGTGACAGCCGCATCTACCACTTGCGTGACAGGCGTCTCCGGCAGCTGACCGAGGACCACTCGCCCGTTTTTCGCCTTCACCGGCAGGGCGTCCTCACCAAGGAGGAGATGCAAAAGCATCCTCAAAAGAACCTTCTTGACCGGTCGTTGGGAATCGAAGCGCAAGTTCAGCCGGATGTTTTTCCAGTCCACCTCCGCGACGGAGACATTCTGCTCACCTGCACGGACGGCCTCACCGACCTGCTCCAGGACGAAGTGATCGAGAGCAACCTGATCGAGCGGCCCCTCTCGGAAGCCTGTGCGGGCTTGGTCAGCCAAGCCAACCGCCAGGGCGGTTTCGACAACATAAGCCTGACCCTGGTGGCGATCGCCGATATCGACGACTCATCCTGACTCTGCCGGGTGGGCGCGATCTTCCAGCTGCGTTCCGAAAACAACACTCAGTCTTGACCACGCGGGTTCTTGGTACCGCGCGGGATCTTGGTACCGCGGTTCGCAAATACGATGATCTAACGAGGCCGTATCGGCGGCGCCCCATTGTCAGTGCTTGGCGAGTGAAGCATAGGCAAGCCTCCCCCGGACACTT
>JBFGHF010000461.1:0-4108 GCA_041578355.1 Acidobacteriota bacterium | reverse complement strand
GCCTCCGGGGGTACGGTTCTTCGACCAAAACTTGATCGGACCGTAACTTCGCTACGAACCGGGGTCGGCTGGACGCGACAATGCTCGGGAAGCGGTTCCAGCCGGCCGGCCCCTGGACGGCCCCCGTGCCATAATCCGTCCACGGAAAGCCGCATGACCAAACAAGACCCCTACCGGAGCTTTGCTCAGCACTACGACGCGGACTACGAACTGATCGACCGGCAGGACGACATCGCCTACTACGTCGAGTTGGCGCGGACAAGCGGCGGGCCGGTCTTGGAACTCGGCTGCGGGACTGGCCGGGTGCTGCTGCCGACCGCCCGGGCCGGCCTCGAGGTTCACGGCGTGGACAACTCCGCGGCGATGCTCGACAAGCTGCGCGACAAGCTCTCCCGCGAGCCCGCCGAGGTTGAGGGCAGAATCGAACTCTCGTTGGGAGCAATGCAGGCGGTGCTTCTGGGCAAACGCTTTCCCTTGATCACGGCTCCCTTCCGCGGCGTGCAACACCTGCTGGACCGCCGGGAGCAACGCGGATGGCTGAGCAACGTGGCACGCCACCTGGCGCCGCAAGGGTGCCTGGCCTTCGACGTGTTTCAGCCCGACTTCAGCTTCATGGCAGGCCCGACCGGCCCCGCGGTGGACGTCGACCGGACCGACCTGGAAACCGGCTATCGGCTTCAGCGCTCAGCGGCCACTCTACCTCACCCGGAACTCCAGACCATGGATATCTCGTTCGAATGGGTCGTGACGGACCACCGCGGCGTCGAGGTCGAGCGCTCCCGGTCGAAATTCACGATCCGCTGGTTCACCAAGGGGGAAATCGAGAATCTACTCGAGTTGGAAGGCTTCGAGGTTGTCGAGTATTGGGGGTCATTCGACCAGAAGCCTTTCGGCGAAGGGTCGAAGGAACAGGTCGTGGTGGCGGCCTATCGAGGATAGGCAAGGCCGGAAGCTGGGAAACACGCCCCCGGGATCCACAGACCCACGGACCCACGGACCCACAGACCTACAAACCCACCAACCCACAAACCTATAATCCCCACCATGACTTTTCTCGTCCTGGCCATCGGCGTGGTGTTCATCATCGTGGCGATCGCCGTCCTCAAGATTCATCCATTCCTGGCGCTGATTTCGGCGGCTTTCCTGGTGGGCGTCCTTTCACCCGTACCACCCACCATGAAAGACGCGGTCGACGCAAAGCGCGCCGAACTGAGATCGGCTCTGGATGAAGGACGCATCTCCCAACAGGACTTCCGTGAACGCTGGAAGGGGCTGCCCGAAGAGGTGCGCCGTGGCTGGCCGGATGGGGGCCCGGGGTCGCAGGCGGTGTCGGCCCTCGAATTGACGACCCGCGAACTGGGCTCGACCGCCGCCAGTATCGCCGTCGTGATAGCGCTGGCGGCAATCATCGGACAATGCCTCATGGAGAGCGGAGCCGCCGACAAGATCACCCGGCGGCTGCTGGCTTGGCTGGGGGAGAAGCGCGCCGGCAGCGCCATGATGTCGAGTGGCTACATTCTCTCCATTCCCGTCTTTTTCGACACCGTGTTCTTCCTCCTCGTCCCTCTGGCCCGGGCGTTGAGGATGCGGACCGGCCGCAACTTCGTGCTCTATGCCATGGCCATGGCGGCGGGAGCGGTGGTGACTCATTCGCTGGTACCGCCCACGCCGGGGCCGCTGGTGATGGTCGAAAACCTGTCCGATCTGGGTCTCGAGCTGGGGACGGCGATCGGAATCGGCTTCTTGTTGGGTTTGCCGCCGGCCGTGGCGGGCTTGTACTTCGCGGGATGGCTCAATCGGCGGCTGGACATTCCCTTTCGGGACGCGGCCGGGATTTCCAGCCAGGAGCTGGAACGCGTCGTAAAACGTCCCGAGAGCGACCTCCCGTCTTTCGGACTTTCCATCATCCCGGTGGCATTGCCGGTTGTCCTGATCACCGGTTTCACCCTTCTGGAAACTCTCGACAGTGCCGGCATCATCTCACCGGGTGAGTGGGTGCTGGGCTGGGCCGCCTTTGTCGGGAACAAGAATCTGGCTCTCTTCGCGGGCGCGGTTTTTGCGGCCGGCCTGCTGGCGGCGCGCCTTCGACTCTCCCTGTCTCAACTGCGCGACCGCCTGGAGCCCGCGGTGCTGAGCGCGGGGGTCATCATCCTCATCACCAGCGCCGGGGGCGCATTCGGCAAAATGCTCGCTCGCACCGGAATCGACAGCGCGCTGCAGGAAAGCGTGGGCGGCGGTGGACTGGGCACCGTCGCGATCGTCCTGCTGGCCTGGCTTCTGGCCGGGGTGATGAAGCTGGCGCAGGGCTCGGGAACCGTCGCCATGATCACCGCCTCGGGCATGATGGCGGGGATTCTGGGCGGATCGGCCGTCTTGCCGTGTCATCCCGTTTACGTCTTCGCCGCCATCGGCTTCGGTTCGTTGATGGGCTCCTGGATGAACGACTCCGGATTCTGGGTGGTCTGCAAGATGAGCGGATTCACCGAAGTCGAAACGCTCAAGACCTGGACGCCTTTGCTGGCGGTGATCGGCTTGGCGGGTCTGGTCGAGGTGCTGGTGCTGAGTCTGCTCTTGCCGTTGGTGTGAAGACTCCTCCGTCTTCTGTCTTCCGTCTTCTGTCTTCCGTCTTCCGTCGGCCGCCGGCTCTCGTCGCCTCGGTCATTGCAGCCCAAGAACTCTACCGCGCGAAGCCGCAGGGAACGCAGATGTTCGTCTGAATCAAGGATCGGCAATGACCGAGAGCACGAATTGCTTCAACCTCTCCCAGTCCGGTTCGATGCGCACTGGGGTGGCGAGACCTTGGATCTGGTCGGGGGAATCGATGTAGGCGATGACCGGCGTTTCGTAGCGCACCGCCAATTCCACTTCGCTGGCCGTGCCCTCGCTGCCGGGCAGCGCGATGACGAGCGTGGACATGAGGACGTTGATGTGGTTGCGGGAGAGGAGCTCGGTGCCCGCCGGACCGCTCACCGGCAGGTGGGTGAAGACCGGTATTTCCACCCAGGGATTGGGGTAGCCGTGTTTGGGAATTCTGGGTTGATTGGCGTCGATGCACGGAATCACGCCGATGACGCACCCTTCCCGGGGCTGGACTTCGCAGAAGGCCCGGCTCACCTCGGCCATGACTCCGGAGCCGCCTCCAGTGAGCAGGTGCACCCCCTGACGGGCAAGCCACTTCCCTACCCGCTGCGAGCGTTCCCGGTGGGGCCGACTCCCCGAACCCATCACTCCGACAACAGGCAAGCGCTTGGCGATCACTTCATGACTGTAGGATTGCCGGCCCATTCGCGCAACCTCACCGACTCCGCATCCCGCCGAAAGCCGTCAGCGGTAAGCGGTAAGCGGTAAGCGGTAGCCGGGCCAGCGGCCAGCAACCTCAGTCCACCAAGCCCCGTCGCGCCGCCCAGCGAACCAGTTCCGCGGCGTTGTGGACTCCCAGCTTGCGCATCAGGTTGGTGCGGTGATTGTCGACCGTCTTGGAACTGATGAAGAGAAGCTCGGCGATTTTCTTGTTGGTGTTCCCCTCGGCGATGAGCTGAAGGACTTCCCTTTCCCGGTCGTTGAGTCGATCGTAAGGATCCTCTTTTCCCGGGGCGACTTCTCTGTAGCTTTGGGCCAGCACCTTGGCCACACGCGGACTGAAGAACGCTTCCCCTTTGTCGGCCGAGAGAATGGCGTCGATCAATTCGACGGCCGCCGAATCCTTGATCAAGTACCCCGAGGCCCCGGCGCGGACCAAGCGGAGGATGTACTCCTCCTCCTCGTGCATCGACAGCGCAACGACCCGCGTGCGGGGATGTTCCTTGCTGATCCGCCGGGCCACCTCCAGACCGCTCAGGTGGGGCATGCTCAGATCGAGCAAGAGCACGTTGGGCTCCAGTTCGTCGACCTTGCGCACGGCATCGAGGCCGTCGGCCGCCTCCCCCCCGACCGGAAACTCCTGCGCCGACTCCAGAATCTTGATCAACCCCTGGCGCACCAGCTGGTGATCGTCGGCCACCAGAACAGAAATGGGACTCAACGGCATCCTCCCCGAAAAAACGATCTCCAAGTAGGCCGAATACACCCTCTTTGAACTTTCATCATTTCTTTTCCGTGCCAGGCGCCG
>JBFGHF010000460.1:0-4113 GCA_041578355.1 Acidobacteriota bacterium | reverse complement strand
CGGACGGATCGTTGCGCATCAACCAGGACCCGGTTCTGCTCAGTCAATTGGGCTCCAGGTTGTTCGACATTTTCAGCGCTCGCGCCAACAAGAACATGTTCGTCCAGGCTGACGACGATCTGCCTTTCGGCGACGTCGTGAAGGTCATCGACATCGCCAAAGGAGCGGGAGTCGGCGACGTCGGCCTGATGACTTCGGAAGTCGGCGCCGCACAATAATCGCCCGCCTCGGCGGGTAAAAAATCTCCAGAGGAGGACTTTCCTACAATGAGCCGCCTCAAGAAACGGTTCGTCTTGGCCTCGGCCCTCATCATGATGCTGCCGGCGCTTTCGGGCTGTGACCTGTTCGATAAACTCAAGGCCCGCGACCATCTCAACAAAGGGGTCACGGCCTACAAGAGCGAGAAGTGGAGCGAAGCGACGGAGCATTTCCAGGAAGCCATTCGGCTCGATGCGGAATTGACCGCTGCCAGACTTTATCTCGCCACCACCTACCGGGCTCAGTACGTGCCGGGGATTCCCACCGAAGAAAACCTCCAGCGCGCCGAGATGGCGATCAAGACGTTCAAGGAGGTTCTCGAAAAAGATGTCGCCAACGTGAATGCCATGGCCAACATCGCCGGCCTCTACAGCAGCATGGAAGAGCCCGATCTGGCCAAAGAGTGGTACCGCAAGCGGATGGAAGTGGAGCCGGAAAACCCCGAGCCTCACTACGGGATCGGCACCATCAACTGGAAGCTGGTTCACGATGTGACGGGTCTGAACGGCGAGAACGCCCAGAACCTCGAAGAAGAGAAGCGCCAGGAAGTCGCCCAGTTGGTCGAGTCGGGCGTCGAGTCGCTGCGCCGGGCCCTGGAGTTGAACCCCAATTACTCCGAAGCCATGCAGTACCTCAATTTGCTCTACCGGGAGCGTTCCTACCTGGCCCAGGACGACGAAGAAAAGCTCAAGTGGCAGCGCGAGGCCGACAAACTGGCATTGCAAGCCCTCGAACTCAAGCGCAAGCAGGAAGAGGAAGCCGAGCGCGCACGACGCACCTTCGGAGGGTCCGCCCCACCCAAGAACTGAGGCGGTCGCTTCATCTTTCAGTTTCCACCAGGGGGGCGAGCACGCCCCCCTTTTTGCATTTTGACCTCGCTGCGCTTTGAACCCGGTCATCCCTGCATGCAATTCCCCTGGGAATCGACGGGTTTAGCCCGGGAATTGCGGGCAGGCATGCCCGCCTTCCAGGTGCTTCCGCAACGGTGCAGACCGGCGAGGTCAGAAGGGCGGCGCTTGGTAGTGGGGTGTTAGTGCGTCGGCCAACGCAGTCGGGCACCACTACCCGGCGCTTCTGGCCCCACAAAGGGTGAAGGCGCGCGTGCTACACTGTTCGGCTGGGCATGATCCGCTACGAAGACCTGGAAGAAAAAGTACTTCGTCACCACCCGGCCGCGGATACGGAGCTGCTCCAGCGAGCCTACATCTTTTCGGCTCGCGAACATAAAGGCCAAATCCGCAAGTCGGGAGAGCCGTACCTCAGCCATCCCCTCGAAGTGGCCAACATCCTGGCCGAACAGAAGCTCGATGTGGCCTGTGTGAGCGTGGGGCTGCTCCACGACGTCGTCGAGGACACCCTCACCACCATCGAGAAGATCCGCGAGTATTTCGGCGCCGACATCGCCAACCTGGTCGACGGTGTCACCAAAATCAGCCAGATCGAGTTCGCTTCGAAACACGAAAAGCAGGCGGAGAACTTCAGGAAGTTGCTGCTGGCCATGGTGGACGACATCCGTGTCATCCTCGTCAAGCTGGCCGACAGGCTGCACAACATGCGGACACTGGAGTTCATGTCTCCCCTCAAGCAGAAATCGATCGCCCAGGAAACCCTGGAGATCTACGCTCCGATAGCCCACCGTTTGGGAATGGCCAAGGTCAGGGGGGAGTTGGAGGACTTGGCGTTCCAATACCTCGACCCGGTCGCCCACGAGCGCATCAGCGCCCAGGTCGCGGGGATGCGCAAGAAGAGTGACGCCTTCATCGCCAAAGTCACCAAGCGAATGCTGGCCGAGTTCCGAAAGCAGGAGATCGAAGCCGAGATCCAGAGCCGGATCAAACGCGTCTACAGCATCCATCAGAAGATGAGGCGTCAGCGCATCGGTTTGGAACAGGTCTACGATTTCATCGCCATCCGGGTCATCGTTTCCACGGTTCGCGATTGCTACACCATCCTCGGAATCGTCAACAACATGTGGACTCCGGTGCCGGGGCGCATCAAGGACTTCATCGCCATGCCCCGCCCCAACATGTATCGGTCGCTGCACACAACCGTGGTGGGAAGGGACGGCCAACCCTTCGAACTCCAGATTCGAACTCCCGAGATGCACCGCATCGCCGAGGAGGGCATAGCGGCACACTGGAAATACAAAGAAGGAAAGCTCGACAAGGGCAAGGACGACAAGACGTTTCAGTGGCTGCGCCATTTGCTCGACTCGCAGAGCGAGGTGGAAGACGCCCATCAGTTCCTGAGCAATCTGAAAATCGATCTCTACCCGGAGGAGGTTCACATCTTCACTCCCAAAGGGGAGGTGATCACCCTCCCCCGCGAGGCCACTCCGGTCGACTTCGCCTACAACATCCACACCGAAGTGGGGCACCGCTGCGTCGGCGCCAAGGTCAACGGCAAGATCGTTCCCCTCAAGTCGACACTCCAGAATGGCGACCGGGTGGAAATCCTGACGTCCGGCGACAGCACCCCCAGCCGGGACTGGCTCAGTTTCGTCAAGACTTCGAAGGCCCGCAGCGCGATCCGTCGCTGGATCAACCTCAAACAGCGGGAACGCGCCGTCGAACTGGGCCGCAAGCTACTCGAGAAGGAAGCCCGCAAATACAAGATTTCGCTCAAGAAGTACGAGGCGCGGCTGGGGGAGATCCTGGCTGATTTCAGCGCCACCAAGGAGGAAGACCTTTTTTGCAGCATCGCCTACGGCAAGGTTCCGGCGCGTTCCGTCGTGCGCAAGCTCGATCCCGAAAAGACCAGCCAGGAAGTTTCCGAGCAAGAGCAGGAATCGACGCTTTCCCGCGTCGTCAACAAGGTGCTGCGGCGCCCTTCCGGGGACATCAGCGTGCGCGGCCATGACGACCTGCTGGTTTTCCGGGCTGGTTGCTGCAACCCCATAAAAGGGGAGGACATCATCGGCTACATCACCATCGGAAGGGGCATTTCGATTCACTCGGCGAACTGCAAGAACGTTCAGAACCTGATGCTCAACCCCGAAAGGACCATCGCCGTCAAGTGGGAGACGGACAAGGGCGACAAAGAGGACAAGCAGTATGCCGTCAGACTGTCGATCTACACCGAGGATCGGCGCGGCATCCTGGCCGAGATCACGGCCGCCATCTCCAACATCAACACCAACATCGTCAACGCCCAGGCGACCACCGTGGAAGGCCGCTACGGCATCATCGAGCTGACCGTCGAAGTCGAAGACACCCAACACCTCGACAGGGTGATGAACCTGCTGAAAAGGATCGACGGAGTACGCGACGTGGAACGGCCCAGCAACCGGGCCAAGGAGCTGGGGGTTTGAGAGTCGGGAGTTTCCAGTCGGCAGTCGGCCACCTCCGCAGGGGGTGCGGGCTCTACCTGAGAAAGATGTCGGGGCAGACTCTTGACCCGTCGCAATCCTGAGAGATCATCTATCAGTCTGCGGTCAGCGGACTAACTCAGAGCCGGCTTTTCCACCTTGCCGGCCTTCAAGCACTGGGTGCAGACGCGGATGCGCCGGACGGTTCCGTCGACCACGGCGCGGACCCGCTGCAGGTTGGGGTTCCAGCGTCGCCGGGTCAGGTTGTGGGCGTGGGACACATTGTTGCCGAAACGCGGGCCTTTTCCGCAGATCTCACAAATCTTCGCCATGGTTCCTCCGGTCCAGGCCACTCTCTCCGGCCCGTTGAAAAACCCGAATTATCTCATTTCGGAGGGTTGGAGTTCAATTGACGGAGGCTTGGGGAGTAGTGCTCGAATCGGTGCGGGGTGACGCTGGAGGAGCTGTTACGGAACTGCCCGAAGGGCAGACAGGTCCCCAGCCCGGGTGGAGCGTCGGCCGAACCCCAGGGATCGAGTAGATCGTGG
>JBFGHF010000459.1:0-4131 GCA_041578355.1 Acidobacteriota bacterium | reverse complement strand
TTCGCCGGTGGCGATGACGTAGTCCGCCGGCTCGTCCTGCTGGAGCATCCGCCACATCGCCTCCACGTATTCCTTGGCATACCCCCAATCGCGCTTGGCCTCGAGGTTGCCCAGAAAGAGCTTGGACTGCAGCCCGGCCCGGATGTGGGCGACGGCCCGGGTGATCTTGCGGGTGACGAAGGTTTCCCCCCGCCGCGGCGATTCATGATTGAAGAGGATTCCGTTGCAGGCGAAGACGGAGTAGCCGCTGCGGTAGTTGCGCGTCATCCAATAGGCGTAGAGCTTGGCCGCCGCGTAGGGACTCTGCGGTTCGAAGCGCGTGCTTTCGTTCTGGGGAGGAGGGGCCGAGCCGAACATCTCGCTCGAAGAGGCTTGGTAGAAGCGGGCGGAGACACCGCTCCTTCGAATCGCTTCGAGGATGCGGGTGGTGCCCAGGCCGGTCACGTCGCTGGTGTAATCGGGCAAGTCGAAACTGACCCTCACGTGGCTTTGTGCCGCCAGGTGATAGATCTCGTCGGGCTTGATCTCATAGATGAGGGACTGCAGGGCCCCCGTGTTGCCGATGTCTCCGTAATGGAGATAAAAGCGGGTTTCGGAGTGGGGGTCCCGGTAAAGATGGTCGATGCGCCTGGTGTTGAAGGTGCTCGCCCTGCGGATCAGCCCGTGAACCTGGTAGCCCTTCGACAACAAGAACTCCGCCAGGTAGGAACCGTCCTGCCCCGTGATGCCAGTGATGAATGCTGTTTTCATTTTCTGCTGCTCTCGGGCATGGTCCAAGAGAGGTGCGACTGGGTTTTATGGGTCAGCCTCGACCGCTTGTCAAGCAGGAGCACCTGTTCGCTTCAGGAAAGCTCCCCGACGGCCTCCGAAGATCTGTTCGCGAGATACCAGTCCAGAGTCTTTTGTAATCCTTCGTCAAGCGGAGTGCGAGCGCGGAATCCGAAACGTTGCCGAGCCCTGGATGTATCCAGATAGCGGCGGGGCTGGCCATCGGGCTGAGCAGTGTCCCATCGAATGCCGCCCTCGTACCCGGTCAGAGCGGCGATCCGCTCCGTCAGGTCTCCGATACTGATCTCCTCCCCCGACCCCAGGTTGACTGCCTCGCTCGAGTTGTAATGCTCGCTGGCCAGGAGAATCCCTTCGGCGGCGTCTTCGACGTAGAGAAACTCCCTGGTGGGCTTGCCCGAGCCCCAGGCCACGATCTGGTCCCGGTTCTGCTCCTTGGCTTCCAGGCACTTTCGCATCAGGGCCGGGATCACATGTGAAGTCTCTAGGTCGAAGTTGTCCCGAGGACCGTACAGATTGACGGGGAGCAGGAAAATCGAGTTGTAGCCATGCTGCTGCCGATAGGCCTCGGACTGAACGAGCAGCATCTTCTTGGCGAGTCCGTAAGGCGCGTTGGTTTCCTCCGGATAGCCTTCCCAGAGGTCATCTTCCCGGAAGGGAACCGGCGTGTGCTTGGGATAGGAACAGACCGAACCGATGGCTACGAACTTCTCGACCTCTTGACGCCAGCATTCGTGAAGCAGCTGGACGCCCATCATCAGATTGTCGTAGAAGAATTCGGCTGGCCGGCGGCGGTTGGCTCCGATTCCTCCCACTTTGGCGGCCAGGTGGATCACCAGATCGGGCCGAAATTCACGGAGGAGCTTTTGTACCGAGTCCAGCCGCCTCAGGTCGTACTGGCGACTCCGCGGGCTGAAGGCGTCCGCCGCCCCGCGCCGCTGCAAAGCTTCCATGAGGAAGGACCCGAGAAAGCCCGCGCCTCCGGTGACCACGATTCGCTTGCTTCGCCAGTAGGAACCAGGTGTTTGCGAAATGCTCATCACTCAGTCACTCGAAGACTCGCCATTGCCCCAGGACCGCACCATGCTAGCACGGCCGGACCGGTTTGGTGTCGCTCCCTGAGGGTCGCGGCTCAGTGGTTTCGTGGCTCGGTGGGTGGTCGGGCTTGGCGAAGCTGAGACCTCAGCGACCCAGCGTAGGAGGCACACTGGTGAGCTGAAAACGCAAGGGCGCGCCCGGAAGCAGTTCCTGCCTGAGAACGGTCATGTAGAAGCCGACCCCCGATTCGATCCGAACAGCGCCCCTGAATTCGTCGCCGACGCCGCTGAAGATGGTGTCGAAGAACGAGGCGCCCTGGAACTCACGTGTCACCTCGTCGACGAGTTCTCCCTCCTGGTCGTAAAGCCGGAAGGTGAGCGGAAGGGTGGTCCTTCGAATCGCCATGCCTGTATTGACGAAGGTAGAGCGTTCGACCGGAAACCAGGCGACTGCCGCAGGAGGGGCCGCCGGAACACCCGTCGAGTCGTCTAGTCTTCCCTCTACGAAGAAGTTGTAGAAGAAGGCTGTGGCCAGATCGGAAACCTGGGAGGGGGCCTCGGCGGTGACTTCCAGCCAGCCGGAAAAGGGCCCCTCTTCGCTCCCCAACACGAAGGTCCGGCTGCCAAAGGGGGAGAGGGATATCGGAAAAGCTCCTTCTCCGGTCCTGTCGGAGCCGTTCAAGGTCCAGTTTCGCTCGGCGGGCCAAGCCCCGCCGTCGAGTTGGGCGGACCCTTGCCAGGGGGCGGGTGTGCGGTTGGTGATGCTGAAGATGATCTGAAAGCCTCCCCCGAGGGCCAACTGCGGGTAGACAAGCAGATCCGGGAGAATGGGCCCGCCGGGTTCGAAGACCAGCGAATCCGCCACTGCCGCGCTTCCGTCCGAGCCGCCGGCCACCAGCACCGTCCCGTTGAGCAGCGTGGTGGCGGTGTGGAAGCTGCGAGGCGAGCCGAGCCCCTCGACGCTCGACCAGAGCCCCAGTAATGGATCGAAGAGTTCAACGCTTTCCAGAGGTTGAAACTGATGGGTTCCACCGGTGACCAGAACGCGGCCGTCGGAGAGGAGCGCGGTCGCATGCTGGCTTCGAGGATTGGCCATTTGGCCGGTAAGCGTCCAATTGCCCCGAGAGGTATCGAAGGTTTGGGCCAGGTTGTCCCCTCCGCCCACCACCAGGATCCGTCCATCCTGGAGTCGCGTCGAGGTGTGGGCGCTGCGGCCGCCCGTCATCGCCTCCGCCACTGACCAGGAACCGGTCCCCAGGCGGAAGATCTCGACGCTATCAAGACGTGAGGCCGGTCCGCCGCCTGCCACACTGCTGCCCCCCACGACAACCACGCTGCCGTCCGGCACCAGGAAAGCGGTGTGCCTGTTGCGTCCCTGGTTGAGCGCCCCGGTCAAGGTCCAGCCGTTGGGGGTGGGCTTGTAGATTTCCGCAGTGGCGCTGGCTTGGTTGCTCTGATCGGACAACCCGCCAGCCACCAACACCCAGCCGTTTTGGAGCCTGGTGGCCGAATGGAACACTCTGCTTCGAGTCATGGACGGCGCCGGGGTCCAAGTATCGAGCATTGGATCGTAGATCTCCGTGCTCTTGAGTTGTTCTCCGGCTTGGCCGCCGGCCACCAGGATGCGGCCGTCGCTCAGAACGGTGGCGCTGAAACCGCTTCGCGCTTGGGCCATGGGAGCCTTCTCTGTCCAAGCGCCGGTCCCGGGATCGTAAACTTCGCAGCTTGCCAGGAAATTTCCGTTTGGTCCGCTGCCCCCGATCACCAGCACTTGACCACCGGGCAAGAGAATGGCCCGATGGCCCGAACGAGCAGTGTTTAGGGCCCCCGTGGGTTGCCATTCCGCGACAGCGCGAGCGCTGTTGATCTGAAAGAGTAGAATCGCGAAAGCAAGCGCCCTTCCCAACACCCCTCGATTCAACCCGAGTCCTTGCATCTCTCCCCCTCGCTGACCGTCCAGTCGACAGAGCGATAACGACACAGGCCGCTATGTGCATCACATCTTACATGCTTTTGCCGATATCTCGTTCTGATGCTCGGTGGAGAGGCAGGCGGTCCCGATGCCGAGCGCTCCGGCGAAGGGTGGGCTTGTTCCAGTCAGTGCCGACGGCGCCTCGAAGAGATGATCAGTCGCACCAGCGAGTAAGCGACGATAAGCAGAACAATGATCAGGACCACCAGGGCAGTGCCCCGATCGCTTTCCCCGGCATCATAGAGCGTCGACCCCGGCCGCCCGATGTAGGTGATCCCGGCCCAGAAGAAGGGGTGTTCTCCCGTGACGCGGTTCTTGCCCCGGGTCAGGGTGGAG
>JBFGHF010000458.1:0-4152 GCA_041578355.1 Acidobacteriota bacterium | reverse complement strand
GGCCCCCGCAGTCGTAGTCGTGCACTACGTCGAGGAGGCCGAGGGGGGGCAACGCAGTCAGCGCGGATGATAACGGCGCCGCAGCAGAAGGCTGGTGAAGAGTCCGGGCTAGTGTCCTGTCACCCTACAAATTGGGGATTCTGGCAACTTCGAGAGGTCAACTGTTCCAGTCGACTTATCGAGTCAACTGAAGTCCAGCAGAGATTCTCATCGGTCGTCGGCCAACAAGTCGTCGTAGCTGCGGATCACGCCGCCCTTGGTCAAAGTGAAGCGGGCGGCTGCTTGGCGGTCCCGGAAGGCCACCAGCGAGGGCAGGCAGCGGTCCCAACTGAGGACGTAGTCGCGCCCCGACCGGTCCTTCTGGACGAACTCCTGATTGCAGCAGAGGTGGACCGAGCTGTTTTCGACGAAGGTGGCGTCGCGGGCAGTGACGAGTTCGCCGGTATCGAAATCCGCGACTTCGGCGCGCAGCACGTCGTCCCGTCCTTGCTGGAAATAGAGCCCGCAGCGGGGACAGCAGACCTCGACGCGATTCTCTTCTCCCTCGAGATAGATCGAATAGAAAGTGGCTTGGTGCATCGGCCGGCGACAGACCTGGCAGAGCGGCTCGCCCGCGAAGTCGATGTATCGGCAGGCTCCCGACGCCAACGTCATGATCAGGAAGAGGATGAAACTCGCCCGCATTGTTGACCCCCGGAGGGAGGAATCTCCGTTACAGTCTCATCATACTCCCGATGCGGCGAATTGAGAAACACGGCCGTCAAAATGCAGATAGGAGACACCGAGTTGGTCGAATTCCCGCGGGCGTGCTGAGGCGGCCCGCTACCAAAGAAGGAGATGAGCGATGAGGATGAGTTGAAGTTCCGTTCAATGAACGAACTAAAGGATTGAGAAATATAGACTTTTCCGGGATCGACCCTTGACATAGAATCCAGCCGAAGTGATACTAAAAGTCCTGGTTGACGAGGGGATCCACTTTCAATCTCATTTGGAGGAAGTAATTGATGATCCAACTTAGAAACTGGCAGAAGATTCTCATGATCGCCCTGGTTGTGGCGCTCGTCGCCGTAGGTTCGGCGATGGCCCAGGTGGTCGAGATGGGCCGCGCCCAGCTGATGCAGGCGATCACGGCCCAGGAACGCCACAACGCTGCCCTTTTCTCGCTGCCCGAAGTGGTGGGCACGGCAGTCGGAGTCTCGGGAACGCGGCCGGTGGTGAAGGTCTATCTTTCGCGGCCCGGCGGCGCAGGCATCCCGGACCGGCTCGATGGAGTCCCCGTGGCGATCCAGGTGGTCGGCGAAATCGTGTCGTTCAAGGGCAGGCCGGGGCCGCCGGTGGATCCCACGGCCCGCTTCGACCGCCCGGTGCCGATCGGCATCTCGACAGGACATCCCGACATCACGGCGGGAACGATCGGTTGCCGTGTCAAGGCGGGAAATGCGGTTTTCGCCCTGAGCAACAATCACGTTTATGCGGACTCGAACGCGGCCTCTATCGGAGACGACGTGATCCAACCGGGGACTTTCGACGGCGGCTCGCTGCCCAACGATTTCATCGGGACACTGGATGATTTTGAGCCGATCGATTTCTCTGGCGCCGACAACATCATGGACGCCGCCATAGCTGCCACGACCACCTCCCTGCTGGGCAATGCCACCCCGTCGGATGGTTACGGAACGCCGAGCAGCACGGTCATAGCCCCGTCGGCTGGCATGCGGGTCAAGAAGTATGGTCGTACGACTGGGCAGACCAAGGGCCGCATCGACGCCATCAATGCCACCGTCAACGTGAATTACGGGCCTCCGGGCGTGGCCCGGTTCGTGAATCAGATCATCATCACCCCGGGCAGCTTCAGCGCCGGCGGCGACTCGGGATCACTGATCGTGGTCGAAAAGGGATCCGACAAGGACAAGCCTGTCGGGCTGCTCTTTGCCGGCAGTACGACAATCACAATCGCCAGCCCGATCGGTCCGATCCTGACGCATTTCGGCGTCACGGTGGACGGGAGCTGAACATCTGAGAACAAGGGCCGTCTTCCGCGCAGGAAGGCGGTCCGCCCAGGGCATGGCGATGCAGCTTGCACGTGCAATTCTGTGCTGCAGTCTGTTGACGGCCTCCGCGGGCTGCGGATCGCGGAGTCCCGCGTCAGTGCCTCTGGAGACCTCGGAAGAAGCCAAAACCGTGACCATCGAAGAAGCCCAAAAACTGCTCACCGACGAATTGATGAAGCTTGCGGGCGTCGTGGGCACGGGAATCGGCCTTTGTGGTGAAGACCCCTGCATCAAGGTCTACCTGGCCAACAACACGACCGAACTAACCGAAAAAATCCCCGCTTCCTATCGAGGCTATGCGGTTGCCGTGCAGATATCGGGCGAAGTGACGGCACGCCCCCCCGATTCCTGAAGCGCCGCAAGGCTTCCACTGGGCGCTTTTCGGTGAACCGTCCGTTTGCCTGACCGCAATCGCCTTGCCACAATCATCCCATGAGCCGGACCGGACTTTACTGCTTGGTATTCATCTCCGGGGGCGCGGTGCTGGCGCTGGAGATCCTGGGGACGCGCATCCTGGGGCCCTTCTACGGCGTCAGCATCTTTCTCTGGTCGGCTCTCATTTCGGTGACGCTGCTTGCGCTCAGCGCGGGCTACGCGCTGGGAGGGCGCTGGGCCGACAGCGGACCCCGAACCACCCGACTTTACTCTCTACTGGCCGGGGCCGGGGCCTGGGTGCTGGTCATCCAGTGGCTGAAGCGTCCCGTGCTGCTCTTGACCGAGCCTTTGGGGTTGCGGCCCGCGGTGCTGGTGGCGGCCTTCATTCTCTTCGTGCCTCCCTTGTTGCTTCTCGGCATGGTGAGTCCCTACGCGGTCCGGCTGCGCGCCACTCACCTCGAGGAGGTGGGACGAAGCGCCGGCGACCTCTACGCGGTGTCGACCGTGGGCAGTGTCGCGGCGGCGCTTCTCACCGGATTCATCCTGATTCCCAACGTGGGCGTGAGGCGACTGACTTCGGCAATCGGGATCGTTCTGCTCTTGACGGCGGTTGGGGGTCTGGTCGCGAGCCGGGCGAATTCCCGCGGGGGAAAAGTTGCCGTTTTCAGCTTGATTGCGGCCGCTCTGGGGATCCTGGGGCTCTTCGGCGGCGAGCGGGCCGAGGGACGATTGGTGGCCGTCGAGCAGAGCCCTTACGCCGAAATCCGCGTGGTCGATTTCGAGGAGAGCCGCTACCTGCTCATCGATGGTGGGGTGCACACCATCGCGGATCCCACAACTTTCCAATCCCACTTCCCCTACACGGCGGTCCTCGAGCTCGGCGATCATCTGCTCGAGAAGCCCGGGGATCTCTTGCTCATCGGTCTGGGAGGCGGGTCGGTGGCCAGGAATTTCTCTGAGAAAGGTTGGCGCGTCGAGGCCGTGGAAATCGATCCTGTCGTGATCTCCTTGGCGCTTCGGTTTTTCGGTCTGGATGACTTTGACGGGGCGCTGATCGAGGCCGAGGGAAGGGCCTTTCTTCAGCGGGTGGACAAGTCATACGACCTGATCATCATGGACGCTTTCGGGAGTAGTTCGATTCCCTTTCATCTGGTCACGGCCGAGGCCTTCGAGTTGATCGCTTCGAGGTTGGCCCCGAAGGGAGTTTTCGCCCTCAACCTGGAATCCGACGGTTGGGAAGGAGAAATCCCGACTTCATTGGCCAAGACCCTGAAGCGCGTTTTCTCACACGTCACGGTCCTGCCCGCACACCGCCAACCCGAAGATTTGGGGAATCTCATCCTGATGGCGTCGCGCCAACCCTTGCAACTGCGCCGTCCTCTGCAGCGACACCTGGCGCGTCTCTACGACCACTATCGGATCTTCGCCTGGGACAATCGTTTCTTCCCCGAAGGCGACGGCGGACAGATTCTGACGGATGATCTCAATCCCGTCGACGTCTGGTCGGAGCGGATCAATCTGCTGGCCCGACGGGATCTTCACGAGTACTTCGGCGACTCCGGATTGAATTGGTGACCGAGAGGGCCGGGGTGCGCTCCCGGAAACCAGGGCAAGCGACCTAGTGCCTTGTCAACCTAGATTTTGTAGCTTCTGGACGGCCCTCGCGGTCGATCTCTTTGTTGCGCGTCCTCGAAATAACCCGACTATGCCGTCGTCCGCGCGCCTT
>JBFGHF010000457.1:0-4166 GCA_041578355.1 Acidobacteriota bacterium | reverse complement strand
GGGACCACTCGGTGGCGCTCGCTATAGCCTTTCACTTTCTTTATGGAAATCGATTCCCCTGCCCCGTTGACCTCGACCTCTTTGGGAAGGAGGGCCCGGGGCCCGACGAAACTCATGTCGCCCCGCAAGATGTTCCACAACTGCGGGAGCTCATCCAGAGCGGTGGCCCGCAATAACCTGCCCACGCGAGTAATCCGTTCGTCACCATCCGCCGCTTGACGCGGGCCCGCCGAATCGTCCCTGTGGACGACCATCGAGCGGAACTTCCTGCTTTTGAAGAGTTTCCCGCCACGACCCACCCGCCGCTGCGCATGAAACACGGGGCCGCCGTCCTCCAGCTTGACCGCCAACGCGGCGGGAAGCGCCAAGGGCAGAGAGAGGAGCAAACCCAAGCCGGAAAACGTGATGTCGAAGATTCTCTTGCTCCAAGGGGTGGGAATAACTCTCGATGCTTCGCGATGGACTTCTTCGAAGAGGACCCGATACGCCTTCACTTGTCTGGGGCGGTCGAACTCAACCGAGGCGGCCCTTGCTCTGGCACCCATTCGCTGGCGATCCGCGGGATTCCGGTAGAGATGGAGAATTCGAGCCGCGATCTCCTCGGGCTTGCCCGAGGGGGCCAGCAACCCACAGCCGTGCCGGCGGGTGATCTCGCTGACTTCGCTATCCGGCTCTACGGCAGCAACGTAGGGTCGGCCCGCCGCCAGAATCCCGTAGAGTTTGCTGGGCACGATGAAGCCCGCCAAGCCCTCCTTGAGGGAGACGACGAATACGTCGGCGCTGGCGAAGGACTCGATCAGGCGACTCTTCGGGGCGAAAGGCAGAAACTGCACGTTGTTCAAGCCGAGCTTTCGAGCCCGATCCTGAAGGGCCGTCTTTTTCACACCCTCACCGACAAAGACTACGGTGATTTCGGGATGACTTTGCAGCAGTGCGGCTGCGTCGACAACCCGCTCGAGCCCCTGGGAGAGGCCGATGTTTCCGGAGTGCATGACCACAAAGCGCCGATCGAGCCCGTTTTCCCTGGAGAAGGGATTGTCTTTGGGTGCCGGGCGGATCGCCGAACAGTCGACCCAATCCGGGATCACAACTGTCCGCTCGGCCGGCGCCCCCTTCCCTTCGATCAGCCGCCTGGCCATCGTTCCGCCCAACGCCGCCACTCGGTCGGCCCTGCGAGCCAGAAAACAGTTCACGGCTTGCAAGATCCGCTCTACGGTCGGACTCTGAAAATCTTCCAACAAGCGCGCCACTTCGGGAAAGACATCCTTGTAGGCCATCACGAAGGGCACTTTGTGACGCCGGGCCGCCAGCAGGCCTGCCAGTCCGATGATGGGAGGGTCGGTCAGGGCCACGACCAAATCGGGCCGTTCCATGCGGAGTCCCGCGTAACAAGCTGAGAGAAAGTAAGTTACGTAGTTGCTGAAGCGCCCGACGAAGCGCTTTTTGGAAAAACGAGTCCCGCGAGCGCGGAGGATCCGAATGCCTCGATAATCCTCCCGTGTGAAGGTCAAACCGGCTTTTCCCGACTTGGCGGCGTCGGCCGTCCCGCTCGCCGCAAGCAGGGGAACTCCGCTGACCACGGTGATCTTGCATCCATGATCTCGCGCCAGACCCTCGCACAGCTCCGTCAACAGCTGTCCCGTGGCGCTGGTATCGGGATAGAAGGCCCGGTTGAAGAAAGCCACGTGCAGAGGCGGCCGGCGCTGCGCGGCCCGAGCGCCAATCGTCATCGATTTCATCAGTGGCCCTGCTGCTGACATCGGGTTTCCTATTTTACCCGTCATTTCAGTTGGAACTGTGTGTTCTGTCACAGTGTGGGCTCGTTGTTGGGTTTGTGGGTTTTTCGGGTGGCGTTTCTTGATCTTATGGCTTCGAGGGCTTGGCGCCCGGCCTGACAGTCTGCTCGGTCTCGCTCTCGCTCCCGCTCTTCGCTCTCGGTTCCCTTCGAGAGTCGACACTCGACGCTTCCTGTCGTTTCTCCAGAATGAAGCTCCCAGCCACCAATAGATCCATATCGGTACGCAAGAAGCAGTCCAATGCCTCGTGGAAGCGGTGAACAATGGGTTCGTTTTCGTTGAACGAGGTGTTGAGCAGAACGGGAACACCCGTCAGCTCTTCGAATTCGCGGATCAGTTGCCAGAAAACGGGATTGTCAGCACGACCAACCGTTTGCAGGCGGCCCGAACCGTCCACATGGGTCACCGCGGGAATCACCTCCCGTTTGTCGGGCCTCACCGGATACACCTGGATCATGAAGGGGTCGACCACGGCTCCTTCGAAGTAATCGTCGAGCCGTTCTTCGAGAACCGCCGGGGCGAAGGGCCGAAACCGCTCTCGGAATTTGATCTTGGTATTGATGATCTCTCGCATGTCACGGCGCCGGGGATCGGCAAGAATGCTGCGGTTGCCCAAAGCTCGGGCGCCCCATTCCATCCGTCCCTGGAACCAACCGACGACCTGACCTTCCGTGAGTGCCCGGGCTGTTCTGCGGCACAGTTGCTTTTGATCGTGGATTCGCTGCAGGGAGAAACGCTTTCGTTCGGAGTCGAGCTTGTCGAGAGCCTCTCCGATCTGCCCGTCGTCGAATGCCGGTCCCCACAGGGCGTGGTTCATCCGGAATCCGCGGTCGCGCCCGAGGACTTGGTTCCAGACCCAGTAGGCGGCCCCCAGGGCGGTCCCGTTGTCGGCCGCGGCAGGTTGCACGTAGACCTCGCGGAAGGGAGTCTTCTCGCGGATCTTGCCGTTGGCGACGCTGTTCATTGCGCAGCCGCCCGCCAGACAGAGCCTCTCCGCACCGGTCGCCTGATGCAAACCGCGCAGCACATGGAAAGCGGCCTCTTCGAACACCACCTGAAGCGATGCGGCGATCGCTTCGTGCCGGGTTTCCAGGTCATCATCGGGCCTTCGGGCAGGACCCAACAGCTCTTCCAAACGAGGGCTGTAAACGGGGCCGATGTTGGGACGCCCGCCCTCGAAGGTCATCGAGTCCCCCCGAGACCAATGCTGGAAATAGGAGAGGTCGAGCTCGAAACCACCGTCGTCCTTTAAGTTGACGAGAGAGCGCAGCTGGGGAACGAAATCGGGGTTTCCATAAGGCGCCAGGCCCATCACTTTGAACTCATCCCCGTAGTTGGGGAAGCCCAGGAACTGGGTCACGGCCAGATAGAGCTCCCCCAGCGAGTGGGGGAAGAAGACGCGCCGCAGGATCTCCAATCGATTTCCGCGTCCCTGGGCCAAAGAGGTGCTGACGAAGTCTCCGAAGCCGTCGATGGCACAGACGGCGGCATCCTCGAAGGGGGAAAGGAAGAAGGAGCTGGCCAGATGGGCCGGATGGTGCTCCACCCAATGCAGGCGCTGCTTGACGTCGCTCTCCTTCAGATCGAGCCGTTCGGCGATCGTACCGGGCAGGCCGCCCACTTGCCCCTGGTTTTTCAAACGGCGTCGGACCATGTCCAGGCCCGGTCGGCGGCGCAGCGCAAACCAGGCCTTGCGCCACAGGTGTGCCCTGGGGTCGCGGGAGACGGCGAAATGATCGATCTCGTCGGCGGAGACTCCCCCCATCTCCAGACAGACGCGGATCGCCTCGGCGGGAAACCCGGCCACATGCTTGATGCGCCGAAAGCGCTCCTCTTCGACCGCGGCCACAAGCTGACCGTTGCGGACCAGGACGGCGGAGACGTCGGCGTGATAGGCGTTGAGGCCGAGAATGTTCATTGGGGGGGATTCACCACAAAGACCACGGAGAACACAGAGTTTTTCTGTTTCTTCTCCTCGACCCAAGCTTTCAGAGGATTAGCCTCTTAATGCCCTGCCTCAAGAGCTTGAATTTGAAGTTGATAAGTAGGCCAAGCTTCTTGCCAGAGAGCCGGAGATAGGTCAGTACCTGCGCTTGGTGAATCGGTGCCAGTTGGTCGACCGCTTTGATCTCGACGATCACTTCATCTTCAACCAGAAGATCAACTCGGTAGCCGGCGTCCAGCTTCCTGGACCGAAAGACGACGGGCAGCGCAACCTGTTTCTGAACCCGAAAGCCTTGTTCAAGAAGCAGGTGCTCAAGACAAGTTTCATACGTCGATTCCAACAAGCCTGGCCCAAGCTCTCTATGCACTTCAATCGCAGCCCCAATAATGGCCCTGCTAATCTCATTCCTCTTCAATCTCTGTGCT